>NZ_JBFRDQ010000073.1:0-30667 GCF_052113865.1 Allobosea sp. TAB14
CGCTGTTGATCTCGTTGATGCCGGCGACCAGCCGCTGCATCTGCTCGTCGGCATCGTCGATCTGGAGCCGGGCCGAGAAATCGCCGGCCGCCGCCGCCGCGACCACCTCGCCGACATCCGACACCACCGCCTCCATCGACTGCGCCCGCGCCAGCCGCGCGGCGGCGGCGGCACGCTCCTGTTCTTCCAGGGCACGGACCCTTGCCGCGTTCTCCTGGAAGATCTGCAGGGCGCCGGCCATCTCGCCGATCTCGTCGCGCCGGCCGACGCTCGGCACGGTGACGTCCTGCTCGCCATCCGCCAGGCGTTTCATCGCGGCGGTCATGCCGCCGAGCGGCCGCACGACGCCGCTGATCACGAAGGCGAGCGCAAATGCTCCCAGGAGCAGGGCGCCGCCGGCAACGGCGAGCAGCAGATAGGCCGCGGCATGGGCCGTCGACTGGGCCTGTGCTCCCTGCTCGCGCGCCTGCTTGAGCTGCAACGCGGCCAACTCGCCGAGCTTTTTCGTGATCGGGTCCATCGCCTTGTAGAGTTCGTCCGAGGAGAACAGGCGAAGAGCGCTGTCGTCACGATCCTTCAGGATGGCGATGACCTTGGCGATGGCGACATCGCCGGTCTTCATCAGCGCCGCTGCCTGATCCGCAAGCTGCCTCTCATCGGACTCGGTGATGCTGGGCAGATAGGCCTTCCAGCTCTTGTCGATGGTCCCGACCGCGTCCTGGACGCTCTTGAGCGCATTGGTCCAGGTGACCTGGTTGCTCTGCGCCTTCCAGATCGTGTCGACGACGTTGACGGCATACATATCGCTGACGGAACGCAACTGTTCCATCGGGATGACATTGTTCTGGACGACGTTGTCGACACGCTCCGTCACGGATCGCAAGGCCAGATAGCCGCAGGCGCCGATGGCGAGGACGCACAGGGCCAGGGCGACCAGCGCGGCCGCCAGCTTTGTCTTGATGCTCATTGTCATGACGGACCTTCTGGGAAGACGTCGCTCATTCAATGGAGTGCCGATGATGGAAGGTCCGCAAAGATGCCTATGGTCCAGGCATGGATCGGCGATACCCCGGTCGCGTCATGGCGCTCGACTGTATTGAGAGTTCTCGGTGCCCCAGATCTTTCAGATAAAGTTTAAGGCTGTTCTAATGTCCCCTTCGGAAAAGTGACGACGTTTACTTGCAAATACGCGTATTCACGTTGGGGATGAGCGTTCAGGTTGTGTGGGCGGTCCCCCTGGCTCGCCCTCGCCGACATCCGGGGCAGGCGGCGCGTTGACTTTGGGGTCCTTTAGCGTCGTCGGCCGGATCCGCCCTGCCTGGCAGGGAGCGCGCTACTCCGCGGCCCGCTTCAGTTCGAGCCCCTTGGCGAAGGGCAGCTTCGGCTCGCTCTTCTCGTCGTCGAAATCGAGCGCGCCGATCCTCTCGGCGCGGCTGGTGACCTTGCCGGCAGAGGTCTTGATCTGGCCGACATCCTCCTGCGCCTGCCGGAAATGCGTGTCGAGCTTGTCGACGCGCTCGCCAAGGCGCCTGACATCGTCGAGCAGCTTGCCGACCTCGGTCTGGATGACCTGCGCCTCCTCGCGCATCCGCGCATCGCGCACCAGCGACTGCATGAGCTGGATCGCCAGCGCCAGCAGCGAGGGCGAGACGATCATCACGCGGGCCCGGTGCGCCCGCTGCACGACATCGTCGAAATATTCGTGCAGATCGGCATAGATCGATTCCGACGGCACGAAGAGCAGCGCGATATCCTGCGTCTCGCCGGGCAGGAAATAGCGCTCGGCGATGTCCTTCACATGCACGCCGACATCGCTGCGGACGCGCTGGCCCGCGATCTTCTTCGCCTCCTCGCCGCGCGCCTCGCGCAGCATCGTGAAGCTCTCCAGCGGGAACTTGGCATCGATCACGAGGCCGCGCCCGTCGCCCGGCAGCGTGACGAGGCAGTCGGGCCGGCGTCCGTTCGAGAGCTGCGGCTGGAAGGCGAAGAAGGCGGCGGGCAGACCGTCGCGGATGATCGCTTCCATCCGGCCCTGGCCATAGGCGCCGCGCGCCTGCTTGTTGGAGAGCACGTCCTTCAGCGTCACCACTTCCGAGGTGAGGTCGGTCAGGTTCTTCTGGGCGCTGTCGATCACCGCCAGCCGCTCCTGCAGCTTGCCGAGGCTTTCGGTGGTCTGGCGGACGCTCTGCTCGAGTCCCTGGCCGACCTTTTGGCCGAGGCCGTCCATCCGCTCGGCCATCAGCCTTGCGAGATCGCCCTGCCGGGTCGAGAGRATCTCGGCCATCGWCTGCATCCGGCCSGYSAKCTCGGCYTGCWKSCGGTTCATCTCSGCGACCTTGTCGTCCATCTCGCGGGCGCGTTCGGCGGCCATCGCAGCCTCGATCGCGCGGCTTCTGCCGCCGCGCCAGGCCGCCAAAGCCGTCATCAGCAGCAATGCGAGACTCAACCCGCCGAAGCCGAGTGCGGCCTCCGCCCAGGTCACGGGGCGTTCCAGCAAGGTGAAGGCGATCGCGTTCATGCGCGAAGCCTAGCCGATTCGGCTCGGGATGGCGAACGAAAGCGGAACGGTTTGACCRCCCGCCMACAARTGCTTATGTCCCGGGCTCAACAGCCCTTTTCTCTCGGAACCACATGCCCATTCGTCCGCTCGTCATCCTGCCCGACGCCCAGCTTCGCCTTGCCTCGAAGCCGGTCGAGGCCGTCACGCCGGAAATCAAGGCGCTGGTCGCGGACATGTTCGAGACCATGTACGACGCGCCGGGCATCGGTCTCGCCGCGATCCAGATCGGCGTGCCGTTGCGCGTCGTGACGATGGATCTGTCGAAGCCGGAGGCGAAGGAGGGCGAGGAGCCGGAACCGAGGAAGCCGCAGGTCTTCATCAACCCGGAGGTCACCTGGTTCTCGGAAGAGACCAATGTGTATGAAGAGGGCTGCCTTTCGATCCCCGAATATTACGAGGAGGTCGAGCGCCCGGCCGAGGTCAAGGTTCGCTACATGGATCTCGACGGCAAGACTCACGAGATCGCGGCGGATGGCCTTCTCGCCACCTGCCTGCAGCACGAGATCGATCATCTCAACGGTGTGCTCTTCATCGATCATCTCTCGCGGCTGAAGCGCGAGCGTGTGACCAAGAAATTCGCCAAAGCCGCCAAGCGCTCAGCGGCATAATCACTGCTGCGTCATTCCGGACGAGCCGCGAAGCGGCGCCGATCCGGAATCCATCGAAGGACTCCGGCGCGCCGGCATGGATTCCGGCTCTCCGCGGAGTTTATCCTTGGGCCGATCGAAGATCGGACCCGGGGGCTATGCCCGGAATGACGGGGAAGATTTTAAGGTAAGGTCGAGCGTATGAGCTTGCGCGTCATCTTCATGGGCACGCCCGATTTCGCCGTGCCGGTCCTGACCGAGATCGTCGGGCAGGGGCATGAGGTCGTCTCCTGCTACACCCGTGCTCCGGCCCAGGCCGGTCGTGGGCTGGAGCTGCGGCCCTCGCCGGTGCACAGGGCAGCGGAGCGCTTCGGCATTCCGGTCTTCACGCCCGTGACCCTGAAAACGGCCGAGCAGGCCGAGCTGATCGCCTCGCATGAAGCCGATGTCGCGGTCGTCGTCGCCTATGGCATGATCCTGCCCCAGGCGATCCTCGATCTGCCGGAACTGGGTTGCCTCAACCTCCATGCCTCGCTGCTGCCGCGCTGGCGCGGCGCCGCGCCGATCCAGCGCGCCATCATGGCCGGCGATGCCGAGAGCGGCGTCTGCGTGATGAAGATGGAGGCCGGGCTCGACACCGGCCCGGTCGGCATGGTCGAGACGCTCGCCATCGGCCCCGACATGACGGCCGGCGAATTGCACGATGGGCTCAGCCGCCTCGGCGCCGACTTGATGGTGCGGGCGCTCGCGGCGCTCGGGCGCGGCGGGCTGCAGTTCACGCCGCAGCCGGAGGAGGGCGTGACCTACGCCGCCAAGATCGCCAATGCCGAGGCGAGGCTGAGCTGGAGCCGGCCGGCCCGGCAGGTGCACGACCTCGTGCGCGGCCTGTCGCCCTTTCCGGGCGCCTTTGCCGAGATCGATCTCGGCAAGGGGCCGGAGCGTCTCAAGGTGCTCCGCTCGGCGCTCGCCGGCGGCGCGGCCGAGCCCGGCACGCTGCTCGACGACGAGGGCACGGTCGCCTGCGCGGAAGGGGCGGTGAAGCTCCTTCAGGTCCAGCGCGCCGGCAAGGCGCCGATGAGCGGGGCGGAATTCCTGCGCGGCGCCCGGCTCGGGGCCGGCGACAAGCTTTAAATGAGCAGGCCATTGTCCGAAAACCGCTTCGCACTGTTCGCTGACGCGGACCTCCGGTTGGGTAACCGGCTCTGATGCCGCGCTACAAGCTCGTCATCGAATATGACGGCACGCCGTTCTCGGGCTGGCAGCGCCAGGCGAGCGACCCGTCCGTGCAGCAGAGCGTCGAGGAGGCGGTGGAGGCTTTTTGCGGCCATGCCGTGCGCCTGCATTGCGCCGGGCGCACCGATGCCGGCGTCCACGCCACCCATCAGGTCGCCCATGTCGATCTCGACAAGGACTGGCGCACCGATGTCGTGCGCGACGCCACCAACGCCCGGCTGAAGGCGCGGGTGCCGGTCAGCGTGCTCAGCGCCGAGATCGTGCCGGATGATTTCGATGCCCGCATCTCGGCGAAGCGCCGCTACTACATCTATCGCATGCTCGATCGGCGGGCGCCGCCGGCGCTCGACCGTGGCCGGGTCTGGCACGTCCCGGTGAAGCTCGACCACGAGGCGATGGACCGCGCTGCCAAGGCCCTGCTCGGCAAGCACGACTTCACCACCTTCCGCGCCGCCGAATGCCAGGCCAACAGCCCGATCCGGACGCTGGACCGGCTCGACGTCCGGCGCGAGGGCAGCGAGATCGTGGTCTACGCCCATGCCCGCTCCTTCCTGCATCATCAGATCCGCTCCATCGTCGGCAGCCTGAAGATGGTCGGCGCCGGGCGCTGGCCGGAGGGGAAGATGGGTGCGGTACTGGCGGCGCGCGATCGTTCGCAATGTGCGGCGCTGGCGCCGTCCTGCGGGCTCTATCTGGCCGGGGTGGACTACTGACGTCTTCGCCGGCAGCCCGACCGTCAGGCTCGGGCTCGACCCACACATCTCGTGATGTCGAGGCTCGGATCGCTCACGCGGCATGAGGCTCTCGGGTCGGGGCCGAGAACCACGTCGCGGCCTTAGATCAGGCCGAAGGCCCGGACCACCCCGTAATCCAGCACCACGCTGGCGATGACCAGCGGCAGCGCGATGCCGTTGCCGGCGYCGAAGGCGGCGCGCGCCACGCAATAGCGCAGCCTGAGCACGATCGCGGCGAAGAAGGCCGATTGCACCAGCGCGAGCGTGGCGGGCGCCCAGCCGACAGCGTAGACCGCGGCCGGCACGGCCATCAGGCTGGCGGAGACGATGCCGGCCCAGTTCCAGGCGATCACGAAGCTGGTAAAGCGCGGTGCCTGCGCCAGCTCCGGCCGGATCAGGATCAGGAAGGCCGGCACGACCAGGATGGCCAGCGACAGCGCCCCGACGACGGCAAGCGCGAGCCCGGGCGCGCCGAACAGGCCGCCGGCATTGCTGAGCCCGGCCGCCAGCCGCATGGCCGCGAGCATCGCCACTGTCGCGGGCAGCATCAGCGCGAAGGCGAGGAAGGAGCGCCAGAAGCCGTCACGGCTGAGATCGAGTTCGGGGAGCGCATCCGCGCCCTTCGTCATCAGGCGCCAGGAGCCGCGCAGTGAACGCGCGACGTCATCGGCATCGAGCCTCATCGCGAACCTCATCATGTGGTCTTAGACTTTCGTCTAAGCCAATAATGAGGCGCTTTGCCGGCAGGTCAAGCCTTATGTTGCGTTGCAAAATAAGTGGCGAGCAGCCGATGCGTGATCCGCTCGAGAGCGACCAGGTCCGAAACGGCGACGCATTCGTCGATCTGGTGCATCGTCTTGCCGACGACGCCATACTCGACCACCGGGCAATAGCTCTTGATGAAACGGGCGTCCGAGGTGCCGCCGGTCGTCGAGAGCGCCGGGCGCTTGCCGGTCTCGGCCTCGACCGCATCTGCGACCATCGCGACGAAGGGGCCGGGCTCGGTCAGGAAGGCGACCGAATTCGTCGGCCGGAACGTCACCGCGAAGCGCACCGTATTGCCGGCCGCCTCGCGCAAACGGTGCTCGATCTCGTTGGCGAGCGTCTCCGGCGTCCAGGTATCGTTGAAGCGGATGTTGAAGACGGCCTTCGCCTGTGCCGGGATGATGTTCGTCGCGGGATTGCCGACATCGAGCGTCGTCACCTCGAGATTGCTCGGGTCTGGATCTCGGCTCCGAAGGGCGCGCGGCTCCAGGCGGCTTCGTCGCCGACCGGCACGACATCGGTATGCCCGGCGATGACGAAGACCGGGGCCTCGCTGCCGATCCGCGCGTAGAAATTCTCGATATCCGGCATGTCCGGCTCGCTGAAGACCGGGCGATGCACGCCATAGCCTTCCGCCGACAGGACCGCGGCGAGCAGCGAGAGCGCGCCGCCTTCGGCTGGCGTCACGGAGGGGCAGCGCACCAGCGCCTGCGTCAGCGCGACCGGATCGGTCGGATCGAAATCGAGCGAGGGAAGGGCGGCTGTGGAGTCGGCGGTCATTCCGCCGCTTTAGCACCCAGCACGACAGTCGCAAGCCCGGTTTCGTCCTGATGCGCGGAAGGCATCAGGCCGAGATCGATGAAGGCGACGACCCAGGCGATGGTGCCGATCGCTTCCAGCGATGGCCGCCAGCCGAACGGAACATGAGGAAGCATAAGCTCCGGCATGACGATCGCGCAGATCAGCAGGATGCCGAACAGGGAAGAGCCGCCGCGATCCTTGGCGCGCTTGGCGGCCAGCGCACACCAGGGAAACAGGGCGAAGGACTTGGCGAAGGCGATGATGGCCGCCGCCGTAGCGGGAGCGGCCAGTTGCGGCGCGAGCCGCTGGATCACGAACAGCGAGAGCGCCACCGCCGCGGTGCCGAACCAGAAGGCCCGCAGGCCGATGCGGCCGTCGAGATCGGTGAAGAGGCGGATCAGGGGCATGTGTCGGGCTCCGTTGCCCTCTTGTCGCATGCTTGCGCCGCGGAATGAAGCTTATGGTGAATAAAAGGTTAACACCGGCCCAAATCCTTGTTCGGCCTCAGAAAAGGCTTGAACGGGGCGAGGCGGGCGGCTAGCTGCGGAAAGATATGGCGCAGGATCCGGGAGCGTCGTTCCCAGGCCGTCCTGCCGAATCGAGCGTGCGTTGACGTGCCGGCCGCCGCTGCCGGACGAGTGAGGTTGCGAGCATGACCATCCGTTTCCATCGCGGCGACCTGCCGGACGGCTACGACGCCGGTACGAGCATCGCGATCGACACCGAGACGCTCGGCCTCAACCCGCATCGCGACCGGCTCTGCGTCGTGCAGCTTTCGCGTGGCGACGGCACCGCCGATGTCGTGCAGATCCCGAAGAATCCGGGGCGGCCGAAGAATCTGGTCCGCCTGCTGGAGGATCCGGCGGTGCTGAAGCTCTTCCACTTCGCCCGTTTCGACGTTGCCGTGCTGCGTCACGCCTTCGGCGTGGTCACCACCCCGGTCTACTGCACCAAGATCGCCTCGAAGCTGACCCGCACCTATACCGACCGTCACGGGCTGAAGGATCTCGTGCGCGAGTTGCTCGGGGTCGAATTGTCGAAGCAGCAGCAATCCTCCGACTGGGGGGCGGATACGTTGAGCGAAGCCCAGCTCGCCTATGCCGCCTCCGATGTGCTGCATCTCCACGCCCTGCATCAGAAGCTCGACGCGATGCTGGCGCGGGATGGGCGCGCTGACCTCGCGAAAGCGTGTTTCGACTTCCTGCCCTACCGTGCCGAGCTTGATCTCGCCGGCTGGGCGGAGACGGACATCTTCGCTCACACTTGACAATTTCTAAGGCTTTCTGCGTCAGTCTGCGCGCGAGCGGGGGTCTTGTCCCGCTCCTTCCGACAGGGCGGGCAGCGCGGGGGCGCGATGCAGTTCGTCCGGCGACACGAAAAAGCCGTGAGCGACTGCCATTGCGCGGGGCATGACTGTGGCAATGACCTTCAATAACCCGACGGGCGGGCTGTCGGCACATATGCTGCGCCGGCAGCGGGCCTTCAGCGCCGCGCAGCGGCACACCCGCCTCGTCCGCCTGCTGCGCCGCGCCATCCCGGTCGTGGCCGTCGTCTCGGTGCTGGGGCTGGTGATCGTGCCTTTCCTCAACCCGCTGGGTGGCAAGCTCGCGAATGTCTCGATCGGCGCGGTCGGCATCACCGGCGGCAAGGTCCGGATGGAGACGCCGAAGCTCTCCGGCTATCGCAAGGACAACCGGCCCTATCAGGTCACCGCGGAGAACGCCTTCCAGGAGATCAAGAACCCGACGCAGGTCGAGCTGCAGGCGGTTATCGCCCGCATCCAGATGGAGCGCGAGGGCTGGGTCACGGTGAATGCGAAGACCGGGCTGTTCGACACGCAGAAGGAGAAGCTCAAGCTCATCGACGACGTCAAGATCCGCACCGAAAGCGGCCATGACATGAGCATGAGAACCGCCGATGTCGACTTCAAGGCCGGAACGGTCGCCTCGAGAGAGCCGGTGACCGTCCATATGGATCAGACGACGGTTGACGCGAACACGCTCGACGTGAAGAACAACGGAGAGCTGATCGCCTTCGAAGGACGGGTCCGCGTGCTGATCAAGAATGCTCCCGCCGGGACGATCGCCGGACCGGAGCGCGCGGGCAGCACGCCGATGCCGGAATTGTTGAAGGCGAATCGGACGGCTCCCGCAGACTCTGCGGCTCCGTAAAGCAACGAAAAGAGGCAGTGATATGAGAGCGCCGGCGCAGACGTTCCGTTTCATGCGTGCCGGCCGGGTCGCCACGCTGCTGGCGGTGACCGGCCTCGCGCTTTTGGCGACCCAGCAGGATGGTTTTGCCCAGGCCCAGCCCAAGCAGAGGGGAGGCAATGCCTCGTCGCCGCTCGGCGGCCTTGGCGGCGACAGCAAGGAGCCGATCAAGATCGACGCCGACAAGCTCGACGTGCTCGACAAGGAGAACAAGGCGGTCTTCACCGGCAATGTCGTTGCCGTGCAGGGCGAGACCACCGTACGCTGCACCGTGATGACCGTGCTCTATGAAGGGCGCGGCGGGCAGGGYGCTGCTGCCGCCAAGGGGGCCACCCCGGCGCCGGCACAGACGCCGGCCGCGGCCGGCGGCAAGGATCCGGCCAATGACAGCTCGATCAAGCGCATCCTCTGCAAGGGGCCGGTCACCGTTGTCTCGAAGACGCAGGCCGCCACCTCCGACAATGCCGAATTCGACCGCGCCAACAATCTGGTGATCATGACCGGCAATGTCGCGCTGAACGATGGGCCGAACATCACCCGCGGCGAGAAGCTGACCTACAATACGGTGACCGGCGTCGCCAATGTCGAAACCAACAAGGGCGGGCGCGTGCAGGGCTTCTTCGTGCCGAACTCGGCCGACGCCAACAAGACCGACGCGGCCAAGCCGGGCGCCAAGCCCGCCGCCGGTGCGGCCGCCAAGCCTCCCACCAACTGATCCGGCTGCCTCGTGACCGTTTCCGACGCCCGTCCCGCCGCCGCACCGGCGCGCAAATCCACCCGTCCGCGCAGCGGTGGCGCGATGGCGCGGCTGCGCGGCCTGTTCGGCGGCCGTTCGCAGGAGCGGCAGGACCGTCCCGGCCTGATCGCGGCCGCGATCGGCGGCCCGGGCATCCTCGCTGTCAGCGGCCTGCGCAAGACCTATGGCGGGCGCACCGTCGTCAGCGATGCCAGCCTCTATCTGCGCCAGGGCGAGGCGGTCGGTCTGCTCGGCCCCAACGGCGCCGGCAAGACCACGATCTTCTACATGATCACCGGGCTGGTCGGGGCCGATCTCGGCGTCATCTCGCTCGAGGGCAACGACATCACCGCCCTGCCGATGTATCAGCGCGCCCGTCTCGGCATCGGCTACCTGCCGCAGGAAGCCTCGATCTTCCGGGGGCTCTCCGTGGAGAACAACATCCGGGCGGTGCTGGAGGTGGTCGAGCCCGACCGCAAGGCGCGTGAGCGCCAGCTCGACCAACTCCTCGACGAGTTCAGCATCGCGCGCCTGCGCAAGGCGCCCTCGATCGCGCTTTCGGGCGGCGAGCGTCGCCGCTGCGAGATCGCCCGCGCGCTGGCCGGCAAGCCCTCCTTCATTCTGCTCGACGAGCCCTTCGCGGGTATCGACCCGATCGCGGTCGGCGACATCCAGGCGCTGGTGCGGCAATTGACCGATCGCGGCATCGGCGTGCTGATCACCGATCACAATGTCCGCGAGACGCTCGGGCTGGTCGACCGCGCCTATATCATTCACACCGGCCGCGTGCTCACCGAAGGCTCGCCGGCCGAGATCATTGCCAATCCCGATGTCCGCCGTGTCTATCTCGGCGAGGATTTCCGCCTCTGAGCGGTGCCGTCTTGTTCGCGATTGCGGAATAATGCTGCGCCGCATTAACCGGCTTGCCCGTTTCGTCGGCAAGGCCTTTGACGTCGGCGTGATCGGGCGCTAGGGTCTTTCTCGAAAGCAAGAAGCGTGCCGCTGGCGCGCCGTCGCAGAAGGGCCTTTCGCGCATGGCGATGATGCCGCGCATGGAATTGCGCCAGGGGCAATCCCTGGTGATGACGCCGCAGCTKCTGCAGGCGATCAAGCTYCTSCARCTYTCGCATCTCGAACTYCAGAAYTTYGTCGAGGGYGAGCTGGAGCGSAATCCGCTGCTGGAGCGCGACGACGGGGCGGATGTGCCGGCGGAGGCGAATGGCGCCGAGGGGGCGCTCGCTGCGGATGCCGAGAGCTTCGCGCGGGCGGAGAGCCTGAACACGCTGGAGGGCATGGAAGGGCGCCTCGGCACCAGTCTCGACAACGTCTTCCAGGGCGAGCAGCCGAGCCTGGCGCGCAGCGAAGCCAGCGGCGCCGACAGCCTGCCGATCGTCGGCGGCAGCTACGGCTCCTCCGGCGGTTCCTTCGAGGATGGTCCCGACGGCTTCGAAAGCAGCCTGACGGCCGAATTGTCCCTGCACGACCATCTGAGCGCCCAGCTCGACCTCGCCGTCGATGCTCCGGCCGAGCGGATCATCGGCCGCCATCTCATCGATGCGGTCGACGATAGCGGCTATCTCACCGAGCCGGTCGCGGAGATCGCGGAACGCCTCGGCGTCGGCGTCGAGCGGGTGGAAGCCGTGCTGCGCATCGTCCAGAGCTTCGACCCCTCCGGCGTGGCGGCGCGCGACGTCGCGGAGTGCCTGGCGATCCAGCTGCGCGACCGCGACCGCTTCGACCCCGCCATGCAGATGCTGGTCGCCAATCTCCACCTCGTGGCCAAGCGCGATTTCGCGGCGCTGAAGCGGATCTGCGGCGTCGATGACGAGGATGTCGCCGACATGGTCGCGGAGATCCGCCGGCTCGATCCCAAGCCCGGCCGCGGCTTCGGCGGCTCGGCGGCGGAGACGGTGGTGCCGGATGTCTTCATCCGCGCCGCGCCGGACGGCTCCTGGCTCGTCGATCTCAACCCGGAGACCCTGCCGCGCCTGCTGGTCAACCAGACCTATCATGCGCGCGTCTCCAAATCGGCGCGCAGCGACCAGGATCGCGCCTTCATCGCGGAATGCCTGCAGACCGCCAATTGGCTGACCCGCTCGCTCGAGCAGCGGGCCCGCACGATCCTGAAGGTCGCCAGCGAGATCGTCCGCCAGCAGGATGGCTTCTTCGCCCATGGCGTCGAGCATCTGCGCCCGCTCAACCTCAAGACGGTCGCCGACGCCATCGGCATGCACGAATCGACTGTCTCGCGCGTCACCTCGAACAAATACCTGACCTGTTCGCGCGGCGTCTTCGAGATGAAGTATTTCTTCTCCGCCGCGATCGCCGCGACGGGCTATGGCGAGGCGCATTCGGCCGAGGCGGTCCGCTTCCGCATCAAGCAGATGATCGACGAGGAAAGCCCCTCCGCGGTGCTCTCGGACGACGCCATCGTCGCCAGGCTCAAGGACGGCGGCATCGACATCGCCCGGCGCACCGTCGCGAAATACCGCGAATCGCTCAGAATCCCTTCCTCGATGGAGCGCCGCCGGGAAAAGGTCGCGATGGCGCTGGGAGGCCGTTGAGCGATTTTGTTCCAAAGCCTTGCGGCATGTGCGCCATGCGGGGCTTCGCTCATTGACATCCCGGACTCGCAGTCCTTAGCTCCTCTGGATGGTCGAACACTGGCCATGGCTAACAAGGGGAAGCACTCCATGAGCYTGCGAATCTCCGGCAAGAATCTCGATGTCGGCGAGGCCCTGCGSGGCCAGGCCGAGGWGCGSGTSGCYGCSGCCSTCAGCAARTATTACGAGGGCGGMTATCAAGGGCACGTCACCGTCGACAAGGACGGTACGGCCTTTCGCACCGACACGGTCATTCACCTCTCCTCCGGGATCACGCTGGAAGCCTCCGCCACCGCCCATGATGCCTATGCCAGCCTCGACAAGATGGCCGAGCGCATCGAGAAGCGGCTGCGACGCTACAAGCGCCGGCTGAAGGACCGCACCGCCGCCAATGGCCGCGATGCCGGCATCGAAATCCCCAGCTATGTGATCGCGGCGCCGGACGACGATGTCGAGGAGATCAGCGGCGATGCGGGTGCCGACAACCCGGTTATCGTTGCGGAATCGACCAAATCCCTGCTCAGCCTGACCGTGGGCGATGCGGTGGCGGAGCTCGACCTCACCGGCGCGCCGGTCATCGTCTTCCGCCATGCTGGCAATGGTCGCATGAACATCGTATATCGCCGCCGCGACGGTAACATCGGCTGGATCGACCCGCCGGCATCGTTGTCCTGAGGCCGGCGGAATAATCGCACCGGTCGTCGAACCCCGACCCAGGCCGACGCGTTCAAGAGCGGCACGGGACATGCATGGACGGGCGAATGACGCTGACCGATCTCCTGAGCCCCGCCGCGGTGATTTCGCCGCTGCGGGCCAACGGCAAGAAGCAGGCGCTGCAGGAGCTTGCCCAGCACGCCGCGACGCTGACCGGCCTGCCCGAGCGGGAACTCTTCGAGGCCCTGCTCCAACGCGAGCGCCTCGGCTCCACCGGCATCGGTGACGGCATCGCGATACCCCATGGTCGCATGGCGGGAATCGACCGCCTGGTCGGCCTGTTCGCGCGAGCGGACAAGCCGATCGACTTCGAGGCCCTCGACGGTCAGCCGGTGGACATTATCTTCGTGCTGATCGCGCCCGAAGGGGCCGGCGCCGACCATCTCAAGGCGCTGGCGCGCGTCGCCCGCGTGCTGCGCAACCAGTCGGTTCTGGAGCAGGTCCGCAAGATCCGCGATCCCGCGGCGATCTACGCGGTGCTGGCCGAGTCGGCCGCTCAGGCGGCTTGAACAGCGCGCCCAGTCTAGAGTTGCTAAAGACTGCTTGGACGCGAACGCCCGAGCCGCTATGACGCCGGCCAGACCGGCGTCGCGCCAGCCCTGAGTCACGCGCGCGGCGCATCCTGCTTCGGAGCCGCTGGCCATGGCCTATACGCATGTTGATCTCTTTCCGCTCGGCGAAGACGAAACGCCTTACCGCAAGCTCGGCAGCGAGGGCGTCAGTGTCGAGAAGATCGGCGACCGTGAGGTGCTCAGCGTCTCGCGCGAGGCGATCCGCCAGCTCTCCGAGCAGGCCTTCATCGACATCAACCATCTGCTGCGCCCCGGCCATCTCGCCCAGCTCGGCAAGATCCTGGACGACCCCGAGGCGACCTCGAACGACAAGTTCGTCGCCTATGACCTGCTGAAGAACGCCAATATCGCCGCCGGCGGCGTGCTGCCGATGTGCCAGGACACCGGCACGGCCATCATCATGGGCAAGAAGGGCCGCAAGGTCTGGACCGATGGCGACGACGAGGCCGCGCTGGGCGAGGGCGTTGCCGACGCCTATTTCAAGCGCAACCTGCGCTATTCCCAGCTCGCGCCGCTCTCCATGTTCGAGGAGAAGAACACCGCGACCAACCTGCCGGCGCAGATCGACATCTATGCCGAGGGCGAGGATGCCTACAAATTCCTCTTCGTCTGCAAGGGCGGCGGCTCGGCCAACAAGACGTTCCTCTACCAGGCGACGCCCTCGCTTCTCACCAAGGACCGCATGATGGCGTTCCTGAAGGAGAAGATCCTGACGCTCGGCACCGCGGCCTGCCCGCCCTATCATCTCGCCATCGTCATCGGCGGCACCTCGGCCGAGCAGAACCTCAAGACGGTGAAGCTCGCCTCGACCAAATATCTCGACGCGCTGCCGACGAAGGGTTCGCCCTCGGGCCATGCCTTCCGCGACCTCGAGATGGAGGAAGAGGTCCATAAGATGACGCAGGCGCTCGGCGTCGGCGCACAGTTCGGCGGCAAGTATTTCTGCCATGACGTCCGCGTCATCCGCCTGCCGCGCCACGGTGCCTCGCTGCCGATCGGGCTCGGCGTCTCCTGCTCTGCCGACCGCCAGGCCAAGGGCAAGATCACCAAGGACGGCATCTTCCTGGAAGCTCTGGAGACCGATCCCTCGAAATACCTGCCGGATATCGACGAAGCCGCGCTCGGCGGCGATGTCGTCAGGATCGATCTCAACCAGCCGATGAGCGAGATCCTCGCCACGCTGTCGAAGCACCCGGTGAAGACGCGGCTCTCGCTGACCGGCACCATCGTCGTCGCCCGCGACCTCGCCCATGCCAAGATCCGCGAGCGGCTGGAGCGCGGCGAGGGCATGCCCGACTATTTCAAGAACCACCCGGTCTATTACGCCGGCCCGGCCAAGACGCCGGAAGGCTTCGCTTCGGGCTCCTTCGGYCCGACSACGGCSGGYCGCATGGATTCCTTCGTCGAYCAGTTCCAGTCCTTCGGYGGYTCGATGGTSATGCTCGCCAAGGGCAACCGCTCGGCGGCGGTGCGCGAGGCCTGCAAGGCCCATGGCGGCTTCTATCTCGGCTCGATCGGCGGCCCAGCGGCGCGTCTCGCGCAGGACTGCATCCGCAAGGTCGAGGTGCTCGAATATCCCGAGCTCGGCATGGAAGCGGTCTGGAAGATCGAGGTCGAGGATTTCCCCGCCTTCATCGTCATCGACGACAAGGGCAACGACTTCTTCAAGGAGCTGAACCTCGGATGAGGCTTTCGCTTTCGCTCGCCTTGGCGGTGCTGCTGGCCGGTCCTGCCTTGGCCCAGCAGCCGCGCCCCGCGACCTGCTCGCGCGACCTGTTCCAGAACGAGGCCGGCTTCCGTCAGCAGCAGACCCGGCTCGCCGCCGTGGCCAGTGCGGACCCGGCGACCCAGTGCCGGGCCTATCGCGAGCATATCGTCTATCTGCAGAAGTCGCGGGCCATCTTCGCCACCTGCCAGGGTGGCGCCGAGCGCGAGCGCAATATCGCGGAGATGGATTCCGAGCTGGTCAACTACCGCGCGCTCGTCGCCAATCGCTGCGGCGGGCGGTGAGGCCTGCGCGTCATTGCGAGAAGCGCAGCGACGAAAGCAATCCAGGGGGACTGGGAAGGACGGTTCAACCCAGTCTTCCTGGATTGCTTCGCTGCGCTCGCAATGACGTCATGACGTGGTAGGAACCTTCCCGAATGATCGAAAGGCTTCCCATGACCGACCAGCCGCCGCTCCAGATCGCCGTCCTGCAAGTGACGCCGTTCCAGCAGAATTGCTCGATCGTCTGGGACACGAAGACGAAGCAGGCCGCCATCGTCGATCCGGGTGGCGACGTGCCGCGTCTCAAGGAGGCGGTCAAGGAGCTCGGCGTGACGCCGGTCGCGATCTGGCTCACCCATGGCCATCTCGACCATGCCGGCGGCGCGACGGAGCTGGCCGAGGCGTTGTCGGTCCCGATCGTCGGTCCGCATGAGGGTGACAAGTTCCTGCTCGACGGCTTGCCCGAGCAGGGGCTGCGCTTCGACATTCTGGACATGAAGGCGGTCGTGCCGACGCGCTGGCTGAAGGATGGCGACACGGTTTCGCTGGGCGATCTGACCTTCGAGGTCGCGCATGTGCCGGGCCATTCGCCCGGCCATGTCACCTTCTTCCAGAAAGACCTGCGCTTCCTGCTGGCGGGCGACACGGTCTTTGCCGGCTCGGTTGGCCGCACCGATTTCCCTTATGGCGATCACACGGCGCTGATTGCCGGCATCAAGACGAAGCTCCTGCCGCTCGGTGACGACGTGCAGTTCCTACCCGGCCACGGCCCGGCCAGCACGCTGGGCGAGGAGCGCCGGAACAATCCGTTCTTGCAGGGGTGAAAGACTGCGACGTGGAGGCTCGTCCTTGTGGCGAGCGTCGACGTCCTAGACATGGCCTTCGACGAGGGAAGACGTGGTTGGTCGGCACAAGCCAGACCATGACGGAGCATTTCCCGCAGGAAACCGGACCCTGGAAACGAAAAGACCCGCAGCGGATATCCGCTACGGGCCTCGGAATGAACCAACGGCCATGTCCTGAACGGGTGCGCGTACATCCGGCGTCAAACGTTCGGCCCATGGCCGTCTTCACCGACAATGGAAAGCAGCAGAGCCGCCTTCAACACCGTCATGATCCCTATATGGGAGGCTAACAAGGCTATTTCAAGGCCACTCGCAAAAGATGCGATCAGGCCTCGAATACACCCTTCAGGAAGTCCTGCTTGCCGATCTRGAAGCCGTTCTGCCGCAGGATGTCGTAGGCGGTCGTGGCGTGGAAATAGAAGTTCGGGATGGCGAAGCAGGAGAGATAGGCCACGCCGGTCATCGTCGCCGTCGCGGAGGGGCCGCGCGGGAAGGTGACCTCGCGGGTGAGGCCTGCATCGAGCGCCGCGCCGTCGGCCGCATTGATGAAGGCCAGCGTCTTGGCGATGCGCTCCTTCAGCTCCGGGAAGCTCTTTTCCTCATCGGGGAAGCGCGGGTTCTCGCCGCCCGAAAGGCGCGCGACCGCGTTCTTGGCGAAATCGCAGCAGAGCTGGATCTGGCGGGTGAAGGCCAGCATGTCCGGCGCGAGCCGGGCGCTCAGCAGCACCTCCGGCTGGATCTTGCGGCTCTCCGCCTGTTCCGCGGCCTTGTCGAGAATGGCGTCGAGCGCCTTGAGCGTCTGCACGAAGCCGGAAAGGGCGGCGGCCTGGACTGTGAGCGGCATGGATATCCTCGGGAAACGACAACGGGCCCGGAAAGGGCCCGTTGCGTAAAGCTATAGAGCAGAATTTTCCACGGCGCTCTGCGCCAGCAGATCAATCCTTCGCGCGCTCGACATAAGAGCCGTCGGCCGTCATCACGACGACGCGGGTGCCGACGCCGACATGCGGCGGCACGGCGCTGCGCACGCCGTTGGAGAGGATCGCCGGCTTGTAGGAGGAGGAGGCGGTCTGGCCCTTGGTCACCGGCTCGGTCTCGACGACTTCGAGCGTGACGCGCTGCGGCAATTCGATCGCGACGGCCTTGTCCTCGAACACCGAGAGCGAGACCTTCATGTTCTCCTGGAGATAGGGAGCGGCATCGCCGACCACGTCCTTGTCGACATGGATCTGGTCGTAGGTCTCCGGGTTCATGAAGACGTACTGCTCGCCGTCCTGGTAGAGATAGGTGAAGTCGCGGTCCTCGACATAGGCGCGCTCGACCTGCTCGGTCGTCTTGTAGCGCTGCGTCATCTTCACGCCGTCGGCGATGCGGCGCATGTCGATCTGCGTCGTCGGGGTGCCCTTGCCGGGAAAGAAGCTCTCGGCCGAGATGACGGTGCAGAGATGCCCGTCGAGCTCGAGGACGTTGCCCTTGCGGACGGAAGAGGCGATGACCTTGACCACGTGAATGTCCTTCTGGTGCGCGGCGCGCCCGCGCGAATCCTAAAGTTCAGAGCCTTGCGCTTGCGAAAAACCGGTTCCCACTTTTTCGCGCAATGCTCTATGCGAATTCAATTGCCGCGCAACTACCGCATTCGCGCGCGAAACGAAAGCTTTCCGACGGTTCCGACGCGAGATTCGATGAGTTCGTCCCCCACGCCATTCTGGCGGCCCGACATCCATGCCGACCGCCGGCCGGCGCTTCTGGCGCGCGGGCGGATCAAGACGGCGCTGCGGCGCTGGTTCGAGGCTCGCGATTTCACCGAGGTCGAGGCGGCGATCCTGCAGCTTTCGCCCGGCAACGAGACGCATCTCCACGGCTTCGGTACGACGCTGATCGACAACGCTGCTGAGCCGCATCCCTACTACCTGCACACCTCGCCGGAATTCGCGGCCAAGAAGCTGCTCGCGGCTGGCGAGGCGCGCATCTTCGATTTCGCCCGCGTCTTCCGCAACCGCGAGCGCACGGTGCTGCACCATCCCGAATTCACCATGCTGGAATGGTATCGCGCCGGCGAGGATTACGACGTCCTGATGCGCGACTGCGCGGCGCTGATGGCTGAAGCCGTTCGCGCCGCAGGCACCACGACCCTCCGCTGGCGCGATGCGGAGGCCGACCCCTTCGCCGAGCCCGAGCGATTGACGCTGCACGACGCCTTCGCCCGCCATGCCGGCATCGACCTGCTCGCGACCGTCTCGCCCGCTGGCGAGACCGACCGCGCTGCGCTTGCCGAACAGGCCGTTGCCGCCGGCATTCGCCTGGCCGATGACGATAGCTGGTCCGACATTTTCAGCCGCATCCTCTCCGAGCGCGTCGAGCCGCATCTCGGCCGCGGCCGTGCCACGATCCTCTGCGAATACCCGATCAGCGAGGCGGCGCTCGCAAGGCCGAAGCCCGGCGATCCGCGCGTGGCCGAGCGCTTCGAGTTCTATGCCTGTGGCGTCGAGCTCGCCAATGCCTTCGGCGAGCTCACCGATCCAGCCGAGCAGCGCCGCCGTTTCGAGGCCGACATGGACGAGAAGGAGCGCATCTATGGCGAGCGCTACCCTGTCGATGAGGATTTCCTGGAGGCGCTTTCGCTGATGCCGGCCGCATCCGGCATCGCGCTCGGCTTCGACCGGCTCGTCATGCTTTGCGTCGGCGCACGCCGGATCGAGGACGTGCTCTGGACGCCGGTCGCGGAACCGGGCAGGGGAGGCGCATGACCGTTCACCTGCCCCCTGGCGGCCAGCCTTTGCGCAGCATCGACGCGCTCGTCGAGGCCGGGCTTGCCGCGCCCGCGCGCCGTGAAGCCCTGCAGAAGGTGGCGGAGCGCTATGCCGTCTCGGTGACATCAGCCGTCGCCGGATTGATCGATCCCACCGATCCCACCGATCCGATCGCGCGCCAGTTCATCCCAGATGCGGCCGAACTGGTGACGCTGCCGCAGGAACTGGCCGATCCGATCGGCGACGACGCCCACTCGCCGGTCGAAGGCGTGGTGCATCGCTATCCCGACCGCGCCTTGCTCAAGCTCGTCCATGCCTGCCCGGTCTATTGCCGCTTCTGCTTCCGGCGCGAGATGGTCGGCCCCGGCGGCGATGCGCTGACGGGTGCCAAGCTTGACGCTGCGCTCGCCTATCTCGCCTCCCGTCCCGAGATCTGGGAGGTGATCATGACCGGCGGCGACCCCTTCATCCTCTCCGCCCGCCGCATCCGCGAGGTCGCCAAGCGCCTCGCCGCGATCCCGCATATCAAGGTCGCGCGCTGGCACACCCGCGTGCCCGTCGTCGATCCCGCCCGGATCACGCCGGACTATGCGAGGGCGCTGCGCATCCCCGGCAAGGCGAGCTATATCGCTGTTCACGCCAACCATCCGCGCGAATTCACCGACGATGCCCGCACGGCTATCGCGACGCTGGCCGATGCCGGCCATGTGCTGCTCAGCCAGTCCGTGCTGCTCAAGGGCGTCAATGCCGATGTCGAGACGCTCGGTGCCCTGATGCGCGCTTTCGTCGAGAACCGGATCAAGCCCTATTACCTGCACCATCCCGACCTCGCGCCCGGCACCTCGCATTTCCGCCTGACGCTGGAGGAGGGGCAGGCGCTGGTCAAAAGCCTGCGCGGCCATCTTTCGGGGCTGTGTCAGCCGACCTATATCCTCGACATTCCCGGCGGCGCCGGCAAGATTCCGGTCGGTCCCGCCTTCCTTTCCGGCTGCGAGACGCCCGGTGTGGAGGCCATCGCCGAAGACCGACAGGGTGGGCGGCATCTCTATCCGCCCGTCTGATACGAAGGATATCGACATGCAGGACAAGCTGCCGCTCGCGATCGTCTCCGACATCGCCTGCCCCTGGTGCTTCATCGGCAAGACGCGGCTGGAAACGGCGCTCGCCCAGTTCGGCCTGAACGAGCGCTTCACCATCACCTGGCTGCCCTATGAGCTCAACCCGGAGATGCCCGAGGCGGGCATGGACCGCACGCAGTATCTCGACACCAAGTTCGGCCCGGGCAAGCGYCGGGAGATCGAGCTTCGGCTGTCGGAGGCGGCGCTGGAGAGCGGCGTCACCTTCAACTGGGCGAAGGTGACGAAGAGCGTCAACACGCGCATGGCCCATATGCTGGTGGCGGCCGCCTCCACCGTCCAGCGCGGCGGCGACATGACGGCCGCGCTGTTCAAGGCCTATTGGCAGGAGGGGCGCGACATCGGCGATCTCGAGACGCTGGTCCAGATCGCTGTCGAGCAGGGCTTCGACGAGCAGGCCGCGCGCGACGAACTCGCCAATGACGAATTGCGCGAGACCGTGATCGGGCTTGAGAACCACGCCYGCGAGGTCGGCGTCACCGGCGTGCCGTTCTTCATCGTCGACGGCAAGCTCGCCGTCTCCGGCGCGCAGCCGCCGGATGTCTGGGCGCAGGTCTTCCAGCAGGTGCTGGCCGCGCAGCAGCAGCCGGAGATGCCGGAGTTCTGAAGCGCTCCGGCGGCCGGTTCCGGCCTATCGTTTTCGGGGGGCGCCGTTCAGGGCCGCGGCTGCGCCGATGAGCGCCTTGAAGGCGCCTTCGTCGAGCGTCTCGCTCTCGTGGATATCGATCGCGCGCCTGACATTGCCGTCGAGGCTGGAGTTGAACAGGCCGGCGGGATCGTCGAGCGAAGCGCCTTTCGCGAAGGTGAGCTTCACGACGGTCTTGTAGGTCTCGCCGGTGCAGAGGATTCCGTCCCGGGACCAGACCGGGACGCCACGCCATTTCCACTCCTCGGCGACATCCGGAACCGCCTCCTTGATGAGCTTGCGGATGCGGGCCAGCGTCCGGCCGCGCCAATCGTCCAGCTCCGCGATCCGTGCGTCGATCAGCTCGGATGGGGATGCACCGGTATCGGCCTTGCTCATGATGCGCCGCCTTTCCCTTCGTTCTTCGCCTGCGCTCGATGCCTGTCGAGGGTCCATAACAGTTTCTAGCGGCCGAACTGAGCCGTCAGGTGGATCAGCGCCGGGGCACCCAGCGCGACGCCCGAGAGAAACAGCAGCGCGAAGACGATCTGCCTCATGGCGCGCTGCGACAGCGGCGGCGGGTAGCGCCGTGCCAGATGGGTGGCCATCATCACGACGGGGACGGCGATGAGGCCGGTGAGCGTCGAGGCTGACGGAACCTGGCCCGAGGCGGCGACCATTCCGGTGCGGACCGTGGCATTGAGCGCGAAGATGGTGACGAGGGTTTCCCGGATCGTCGCGAGCGCCAGCGGCTGCCTGTAGAGGTGGTAGACCAGCGGCGGCCCCGAGGTCGAGAACATGCCGCCCATCAACCCGGCGACGCCGCCGAAGAACAGAAAGCCGAAACGGCCCGATTCGCGCTGGAGCGGCTGAGGCTTGCGTGCGAGCTGGAGGCTCGAGACGATGATGGTGAGGCCCAGCGCCACCCGCAGGACATCGGCGCGGCTATCCGCCAGCCAGATCAGCAGCTCATAGCCGAGGACGAGGCAGGGCAGGCTCGCAAGCGTGACGAGCCCGAATGTCCGCCAGGCGACGTCGCGCCAGCCTTTCAGCAGCATCTGGCAGGCATTGACCAGGGTGAGCACGCTGACGAGCATGGCCGCATCGGGGAGGGACAGCAGGCCCGTCAGGCCGACCCCGCCCATGGTGATGAGTCCGAAGGCGAAGCCCGTCAGCGTCTGGGCATAGGCCGCGACGCCCGTCAGCAGCAGGAAGCCGGTCAGCGCGGTCCATGACATCGTGAGGCGGCCTCCGGAGGAGCGGAGAACGACGCCTAGAGGATCGGCCCGTTTTGGGGAATATTGTTTTCGGAAAAGCACCAATGCGTAGGAGATTGTTCTGCGAGGCGTCGCGGTGGCTTGCGCCCTTGCCTCCTGCTTCGAATCATGCGCCTTCCCTCGAAACTCAGGGAGCCGCCAGATGCAGAAGATCAACGATGTCCGCGACCGCCTGATCGTCGCCCTCGACGTGCCGACAGTCTGGGACGCCTACCGCCTCGTCTCGACGCTGGGCGACGGCGTCACCTTTTACAAGATCGGTTATCGCCTCGCCTTCGCCGGCGGGCTCGACCTCGCGCGCCAGCTCGTCGCCGAGGGCAAGAAGGTCTTCCTCGATCTCAAGCTGCACGACATCGGCAACACCGTGACCGAAGGCGTGGAATCGCTGACCAAGCTCGGCGTCACCTTCCTCACCGTCCACGCCTATCCGCAGACCATGCGCGGCGCGGTCGAGGGCCGGGGCGACGCGGCGCTGAAGCTCCTCGCGGTCACGGCGCTGACCTCCTATGACGACGGCGATTTGCGCGATGCCGGCTATGGGCTTGCGGTGCGCGATCTCGTGCGCCTGCGCGCCGAACAGGCCCGCATTGCCGGCATCGACGGCATCGTCTGCTCGGCGGCCGAAACCGAGATCGTCCGTGACGTGATCGGCAAGGATATGCTCATCGTCACGCCAGGCATCCGCCCGTCCGGCAGTGCTGCCGGCGACCAGAAGCGCACGCTGACACCGGCCGAGGCGATCCGCATCGGCGCCGACCATCTCGTCGTCGGGCGTCCCATCGTCCGCGCGGCAGACCCGCGTGCGGCGGCGGGCGCGGTCATGGACGAGATCGTCGCGGCTTCGTAATCTCCGCCCGAAACCGATTCAGCGAACGGATTGCACCATGCCCAAGGGATATGTCATCGGCCGCGCCAAGGTGACGGATGCGACCAAATGGGCGGCCTATGCCGCCAAGTCCTCCGAGGTGATGAAGATCTATGGCGGCACGCCGATCGTGCGCGGCGGCCAGATGACGGTGGGCGAAGGCGAGGGCCGCGCCCGCAATGTCGTCATCGAGTTCAACGATTTCGCCTCGGCGCGCGCCTATCTGTTCTCGCCGGAATATGCCGAGGCCCGCAAGCTGCGTGAAGGTGCGGGCGAGATCGACCTCGTCGCGGTCGAGGGGGCCTGAGCCATGGCGAAGGGTTACTGGATCGCGCGCGTCGACGTCGAGAATGACGAGGCTTACGCCAAGTACCGTTCGCTGAACGCCGTCGCCTTCGCCAAATACGGCGCGAAGTTCCTCGTTCGCGGCGGCGAGTACAAGCTCGCCCGCGGCGAGGGCCGCAAGCACAACGTCGTCCTCGAGTTCAAGGACGAGGGGACGGCCCGCGCCTGCTACGCCTCGCCGGAATATCAGGAGGCGGTGAAGCATCTCAGCGCCGCCGGCAAGTCYGATCTCGTCATCATCGGCGGCTATGACGGCCCGCAGCCGGGCGAGTGAGCTGAATCCGAATTCCGGGTCTCTCTTCGGTCGCCCGGGATGTCATCGCAGCACTGCAAGGAGCCGCAGGTGGCGGATCGTCTCTCTGACCCGTCCGCAACCCTGACCGCSATCGGCGTGATCAGCGGCACSTCGATGGAYGCSATCGACGTGTCGCTGGTGACGAGCGACGGGCGCGACCGGCTCTCCTTCGGCCCCGGCGCCTCCTATCCCTACCGCGACGAGACGCGCCGCGCCCTGCAGGCTGTCATCGCCGATGCCGAACGCGCCTCCTCCGAGCCTCTGACGGAGCTCGAGGTGGCGGTCACAGCCGATCATCTCGCCGCCATCCGCAGCTATGCCGAGGAGCAGGGGCTCGGTCTCGGCAGCGTCGATCTCGTCGGGCTGCACGGCCAGACGATCTATCATCGCCCGGAGCGCCGCTTCACCCGCCAGCTCATCGACGGGCAGGCCGTGGCCGATGCGCTCGGCATCCCCACGGTCGACCGTTTCCGCGATGCCGATGTCGCGGCCGGTGGCGAAGGCGCCCCCTTCGCGCCGCTCTACCATCGCGCGCTGGTGCAGGGGCTGGAGCAGCCGGTGATGGTGCTGAACCTCGGCGGGGTCGGCAATGTCACCTATGTCGACGGCGACACCGTCATCGCCTTCGACACCGGGCCGGCCAGCGCGATCCTCGACGACTTCATGCTGCGCCGGCTCGGCCGCCCCTACGATGCCGACGGCGCGCTTGCCGCAAGCGGCCGGGTCCATGGCGATCTCGTCGCCGGCTTCATGGCCAATCCCTATTTCGACAGGCCGGCGCCGAAATCGCTCGACCGCAACGACTTTCATCGTCGCGCTCAGGTGGTCGAGCCGCTCTCGGACGCCGACGGGGCCGCGACGCTCGCCGCCCTGTCTTCTCCGTCATTTGGATGATGAAGATTTAGGCTGAAGCTGGATAATTTTGCCCTGTGCTCCTGAACGAGCCAGCCCGCGAAGCAAAAGCGCTTCGCCGAACTGTTCTCAACGAGAGCGGAGGGGGAGGTCCGCGCTGCGCAGCAGGGAGACGAGCTGGCTTTGCTGGCGGGTGTCGGTCTTCTGAAAAATCCGCGCCAGATGGGTCCGTGCGGTCGAAATCCTGACGCGTTGAGCAGCGGCCGCTTCCGTCAGTGACAATCCGCTCGCCAGGGCGGAGGCAAATTTGGCTTCGGTTTCGGTCAGGTCGAAGAGCTGGCGCGAGCAGGCGACGATGTCGGTCGCCATCTCGAGCCGGCGGAGCGCGATCATGACCTTGCTGTGTGATCCAGCGGGCGCGAGGGAGAGGGCCGCAGGCATGACGCAGGCAGACAGCGAATGAGCGCGGTCGTCGCCCCGCAGAATCAGGCTGCTACGCTGCTGGCCCAGCGGGTCGCGGCCGCCATGCGCCGCGGCCTCGACCAGTTGCCTGAACTGCCGGTGGTCGCTCGGCTGACGGGCGAAGACGCGCCCCTGCCGGAGCGAGAGCGCTCCGTCGGGCTCGGCCAAAATCTCGTCGGCGCCTTCATTCGCATAGATGATGCGCAGGTCCTGATCGACGATGACGATGCCCATGGCGAGGCTGTCGAGGGCGCCGCGCGCCTCGTCCCGCTGGATCGCGACCCGGCCGAGATGGCGCCGGACCTCGGCGATCCGCCGCAGGACCGGATAGAGCTTGCCGAGCAGGGCGACGTCCTCCCGGTCGAACCCCTCCTGGTGGCGGCCGCGCTGCACGTCGAAAAACCAGAACGCCTCGCCGTTCTCCGCGAGGCGGCAGGCCATGCCGCCATGCATGTCCTGCGGCTGCATCCATTCCTGCCAGATGCGGCTGCTGTGCAGCCTTTCGCGGCCGTAGACCTCATGGTCGTGATAGACTTGGCCGAGAGGGATGTTGCGCAGGGCAAAACCCATCTCGACGAAATCCTGCGCGAGATCGCCGAAGCACCGCGCCTGCAAGGCCTCGTCGACATTGGTAGCATAGGCCACCCAGTCCTCGGGATTCGGTCCGACACTGGCGAAGCAGGCTTTCGAGCCATTGAAGAGCTGTCGCAGCGTTTCGGCGGCGGCAGGCATCTGCTCTTCATCCATCGCTCCGCTCAGGAGCTGATCGACGGCGGACATGACGGTATCGAGATTCGGTGCCGGCATGACGCTACCTCGCTCGCGACAGCTGCCGGGGCCCGGCGGCAGCAACGTCAAGCTAGCAGGACGCGTCGCTTTCGTGAAGTCCAAAAGCAATCCAAAAATTTAGCAGGCTGTCGATCGCTCAATCAGCTCTTGCCGAGCAGCGCCCGAATGGCCTCGCCTGTCGGCAAGGCGTCGAACACGCCATGGCGTGTCGTCGTCAGCGCCCCGGCCGCGGCAGCCAGCCGCAGAGCCTCGGCGAGGCCGTGTTTTCGGGCCAGGCTGACGCCGAGCGTCGCGGCGAAGGCATCCCCCGCGCCGAGCGCATCGACGGTGGCGACGGCGATGCCGGCCTGCGAGAGCGCCGCTCCGTCGCGGGGGACGGCGACGGCACCGGCCGCACCGCGCGTCATGACGACGAGGTCGGGCCCCAGCGCCATGATGGCCGGCGCCAGCGTGCCCGCGAAGTGGGCGGGATCGACCGTTGCGGCCGGGTCGTGGCCGATGGCGGTGGCGAGGTCTCCGGCCTCGGTTTCGTTGACGACGAGGATGCTGGTCCGCTGCAGGATTTCAGGAGTGATCGGCCGGAACGGCGAGGGGTTGAGCAATGTCGGGACGCCGGCCCGCCGGGCGATGTCGAAGGTTTCGGCAACCGCCTCGTCGGAGGTCTCGAATTGTGCCAATGCGAGAGCCGCGCCGGCGATGGCGCCGGCGCGTTCGCGGATATGCGCGCGGGTGATCGCGAAATTGACGCCGCTGGCAATCGCCACGCTGGTCTCGCCGCGGGGGTCGATGAAGCCGACGCCGCTGCCGGTTGACCCGGGGATGGTGACGAGCATGGCCTGCGGCAGATCGGCGCGTTGCAGCGCCGGAGCGGCGAAGGCCGCGGCCAGATCGTCGCCGATGGCGAGGAGCCCATCGACCGTCATGCCGAGCCGTCGGGCCATGATCGCGAGATTGAGGCCCTTGCCGCCGGGTTCGATCGTTACGATTTCGGCAGCGAGCGCCTCGCCGGGGCGCGGCACGCGCGGCACTGTTGCCGTGCAGGCAACCACGAAGCTTCCGAGCACGAAGACAGGCCGGTCGGTCATGGCGTTTGATTTCCCCGCTCGACTGCTGCTACCCGGGTTGTGCCACACTCATGCAACCATCGACAGAGCTTGAATTGCCTACGCCCAAGCCGGTGTTCCAGGACCTGCTGGACCTACGCGACGACACGGCCAAACCGCTTTATCAGCAGTTGGAAGACCAGCTGACGCGGCTGATCGGCGACGGCACCTTGCCGCCTGGCACGACGCTGCCGGCCGAACGGCAATTGGCCGAACGGCTGAAGATCAGCCGCACCACCGTGCAGCGCTCGTACAACGCCTTGCGGGAAAGGAAGCTGCTCAGCGCGCAGGGGCGCCTGGGCTCCATCGTGCAGGGGCCGGGGCCGCGTCTGCACCCCGGCATGGACCGGCTGAAGGGCTTCACCGAGGAGATGCGCGAGCTGGGGCGCGTTCCGTCGTCGCGCATTCTCGAACGGGAGATCGTGAACGACCGCTCCATCGCTTCGATCTTCGGCCACTCCTCGCATATCGATCTCCTCAAGCTCGTGCGCGTCCGCTCGGGCGACGGGATGCCGATGTCGCGCGAGATCGCCTGGTACAATCTCGAGCGGGCTCCCGGGCTGGCGCAGGCCGATCTCAGCGGCTCGGTCTATGCGATGCTGGCCGATCTCGGAGCGCCTCTCATCCGCTGCGACCAGACGATCGAGGCGGCTGCGCCGACGCCGGAAGAATGCGCGATCTTCGGCTTCGAGAGGCCGGTTCCGTGCCTGCTGATCAAGCGCCGCAGCTATGGCGCCGATGGCGAGATGCTGGAATATGTCGAGGGCCTGTTCCGCGGCGACAGCTACACTTACCGGCTCTCGCTCCATATTTGACGGCGGCGGCAGGTCGCTCGCATTTTAATCAGTCCAATACCAGTCCAAAAAACAGCATCCGCTTTGAACCTGCTCGCATTCCGGCGCGACGAAGGAATGCGGACGCGCGCTCTGCCCGCCCCGGCTGGATGAACCGGCCGCTGCGGGGGCGTCGCGACGATCCGAGACAACAGGGATGGATGTTTCGATGTCGCTCCACTTCTCGGTTTCCAGCCACGCGAATTACCCGCCCCTTTCGGCGCGCCGCGAGACCATGCCTGAACCCGCCTGCCATGCCTCGAAACCCGTTTTCGTCATCGATGCCAATCTGAACATCCAGTTCAGCAACCGCGGCGCCCAGGCCCTGTCAGGCGAGGGGCTCGGCGCCCCCGACCGCTTCACCGCCGCCGACAAGGAATTCATGGCGCGGCTCCATTCCTGGCTGAAGCGCTGCCGTACCGGCAGCATGGCCGGCGAGACGCGGCTGCCGCTGGCGCTCCGCTGCGGCCGGCAGGTCGCGATCGATGCCGTCCATCTCGAAAGCATCGACCTCTTCGTCCTCTCGGTCGACGATCCCGAGGTCGCCATGGGCCGCAAGCTCGATCAGGTCGCGGAAGCCTGTGGGCTGACGCCGACCGAGGAGCGCATGCTGGCATTGATCGTCGAGGGGCTCGACACCATCGTCGCGGCCAAGCGCCTGGGCATCGCCCCGACCACCGCCCGCACCCATCTCCAGCGCCTCTTCGCCAAGACCGGGACCGCGCGCCAGAGCGAGCTCGTCCGCTTCGTCGCCACCTATGTCGAGGAGCCGCGCTGAGCGTGCTGCCGGTGTTCGTTATGACGCGGGCATAGGACGCGCCCCTCCCTTCTCCCCTTGCGGGAGAAGGTGCCCGGCAGGGTCGATGGTATCGGGCGCTGACGATCAAGGTTGAGAGACCCCTCATCCGTCAGCGCTTCGCGCTGCCACCTTCTCCCGCAAGGGGAGAAGGGAAGAGGCAAACTTATCCCCGCCCTTCCGCCCCATGCCTATTCTCGCCTCGTCCCATTCGACCGAGGGGCTTCGCGAGGCATCGTGGGCCGGTTGGGATTGCGGGTTTCGCGCTCCCGGACCGTTGCGGGTCCGCTGGATCGCCGCGCGTCCGACAGGACGCGATCACGGTGATCYTCTCYTTGGTGGCGCGGAGGTGCCGACTTCGCACGGGCCGAACAGGCAGGCCCCCGCCCTTGCCGGGCGTCATCAAGCGAGGCGGACCCCCAGATACCCGTGCGCGGAGCCGRRCRGCGCGAGGTCGTCGCTGTTCGACACCATCGACATCGACTCGACATCGGCACGCAGCCGTCGACTGYGAACGCCGCCAGGCTCCGCGCATCCCTCGGATGTTGAAGCCCGAAAACCCCGCAGGCGAGGCCTGGACGGGGTTTTCGGTGCGCGACCTGCCGGGTGCCCACGGCCGCGATGCCCAACCCGGCGGTCGCCCCATCTTTCAGCGATCCGAGCCGCCGCGTCCGATTGACGCTGCGCCCGTTCGGTGCCATGTTTCTATTAATGGAACTTGAGTTCCATTTTTTGGAACATTTTCTGAGGCGTGCGAATGTCGATCTTGTCGGCGGCTGCGGATGTGCTTCGTTGCTTTTCCAGCACGCGGCACGATGTCACCGTCACGGATCTCGTCACGCTGCTGGGCATGCCGAAGAGCAACGCCTCGCGCCTGCTCAGGGCGATGCGGGACGAGGGGCTCCTGGAAACGGTCGGCGACAGCAAGCGCTACCGTCCGGGCGTGCTGCTCTGCCGGGTTGGCCAGTTCTATCGTTTCGCCGCATCGTTGGTTGACCGTAGCGATGCGGTTGTCCGCCGCATCTCCGACGCGGTTGGCCATACCGGCTATATCAGCGTGCGTCGCGGCGCCGAGGTGATGGGCGTGACCGCCCATTCCGGCCGACATGCGCTCAGGGTCGTCACGACGATCGGCGATGGCTTGCCTGCCTTCGCCTCCAGCACCGGGCGCGCCCTGCTGGCCCGGCTGAGCGACGACGAGGTCCGGGCGCTCTATCCGAATGGGCTCGTCCCGCCCTCGGTCACCGCCCCGCAGGATATCGACGATCTGCTCGCCCGCCTCGCGCTGACCCGCCGCGAGGGCTATGCCGAATCCGACGACGAGGCGGTGCGCGGGGTACATGCCGTCTCGGTCGCCGTCGGGGATCCCGAGACGGGCGACGAGGTCGCGCTCTGCATTTCCTTTCCGGCCGCCATCGTCGAGCCGGCCGAGCGCCTCGCCATCATCCGATCGCTGGGGGAGGGGGCCGCCGAGATCGCGGCCCTGACCCAGGACAAGCGCTTCTATCCCTTGAACCTTTCCATCGCGGAGACCGCTCCATGAGCAATCGTTGGCGTATCGGCTTCGACATCGGCGGCACCTTCACCGATTTCATCCTCTACGATTCGCAGGAGCGCTCCGTCCGCCTGCACAAGCGCCTGACCACGCCGCATGACCCCTCCGAAGCGGCGCTGATCGGCCTYGGCGARCTSACCGAGATGGCCGGMATCACGCTSGCCGATRTCGGCGACATCGTSCAYGGCACRACGCTGGTSACCAAYGCSGTGATCGAGCGCAAGGGCTCCAAGCTCGGCCTGATCACCACAAAGGGCTTCCGCGACATTCTCGAGATGGGGACGGAGCAGCGCTACGACATCTACGACCTGTTCCTGACCTTCCCCGATCCCCTGGTCTCGCGCGAACACCGCCTCGAAGTGGCCGAGCGCATGGATCGCGACGGCCAGGTCGTCACCGCGCTCGACGCGGACGCCGTGCGCAAGGCCGCCCGCGAGCTCGAAGCCGCCGGCTGCGAGGCGATCGCGATCTGCTTCCTCAACAGCTATCGCAATCCGGCGCATGAGCAGGAAGCCGGCCGGATCGTCCGCGAGACCTGCCCGGAGCTGACCGTCTCGCTGTCGAGCGAGGTCGTCGCCGAGATCTGGGAGTACCAGCGCTTCGTCACCACGGCGGCCAATGCCTATGTCCAGCCG
>NZ_JBFRDQ010000074.1:0-21830 GCF_052113865.1 Allobosea sp. TAB14
GGCCAGTGCCGTGCCCTTCGCCATCGACGAGAGTCACTTGTTTCTGGGTTTGTTCTACTTGCTTCAATGTCCGGCGGATTTCGCCGTCTGTAAGGCTCGGCATTGGGCACTCCCGTAAGCTGCTAGGTGGGGTCGCCAGACGGCCAGCGGGGGTCGGCGACTGGGGCCAAAAAGGGTGTCGACCGCCCTAAAACCGACCCCAATATGCCACAACATCCGGGGATACGACAAGCAAAAAAATCGTTGTGTATCAATGTGATATGGCGTGATCCTGCGTGATCGAAATAGGTCCTGTGGGATGGTTATGGACGAGGATGATGGCCGAGGCCGAGAGCTCCAGCGCGCGGCGCATCACCTCGCGCGGATAGACCGGCGTATGGTCGACCGTGCCGGTCTGCTGCACCTCGTCGGCGATCAGCGCGTTTTTCTTGTCGAGGAAGAGGATGCGGAACTGCTCGCGCTCGGCGAAGGCCATCGCCATGCGGCAATAGTCGAGGACGGAGGACCAGGAGGACAGGACCGTGCGCTTGGCGACGGCGCCCTTGGCCATGCGCTTCAGCGCGGCTTCGACGATCTTGAGATCGAGCGCCACGCCTTCGCCCACGCCCTTGATCTCGGTGAGGCGGGAGGCCGGTGCAGCGAGCACCTCGGCGAAGGAGCCGAAGCGCTGGACCAGCTCCTTGGCGAGCGGCTTGACGTCCCGCTGCGGGATCGAGCGGAAGAGCAAGAGCTCGAGCAATTCGTAATCAGGCAGCGCATCGGCGCCGGCCTCCTGGAAACGGGCGCGCAGGCGGTCGCGATGGCCGTGGTAATGCGGGGGCGGCGGGGAGGCGGCAGCTTCGGCAAAGGCGGCAGGCGCGGGCGCCTTGCGTGATCCCTTGCCAATGCCGACGCTCATTTCGGAGCGAGCGGATTGTCGAGGCCGGCCGGCGAGAGCGTGAAGATCTCGCAACCCGTTTCGGTGACGCCGATCTGATGCTCGAACTGGGCGGAGAGCGAGCGGTCGCGCGTCACCGCCGTCCACCCGTCGGACAGCACCTTCACGCCCGGCTTGCCGAGATTGATCATCGGTTCGATGGTGAAGACCATGCCGGGCTTGAGCTCGATGCCTTCGCCCGGGCTGCCATAGTGCAGGATGTTCGGAGCGTCGTGGAAGAGCTGGCCGATGCCGTGGCCGCAGAAGTCGCGGACGACCGAGCAGCGCTCGCCCTCGGCATAGCGCTGGATGGCGAAGCCGATATCGCCGGTGGTGGCGCCGGCACGCACCGCCTTGATGCCGCGSAGCAGGCTTTCATAGGTGATYTCGACCAGCCKYTCGGCCTTKCGSGRRATSTCKCCGACGCCRTACATSCGGCTGGAATCGCCRTRCCAGCCATCGACGATCAGCGTGTAGTCGATATTGAGGAYGTCGCCYTCGCGCAGCGGCTTGTCGTCCGGGATGCCGTGGCAGACGACATGGTTGATCGAGGTGCAGATCGACTTGGTGTAGCCGCGATAGAACAAAGTCGCCGGATAGGCGCCGTTGTCCATGGCGAACTGGAAAGCGAGGTCGTCGAGGCGCTGTGTCGTGACGCCGGGCTTGACGTAGGCGCCGAGCATGTCGAGCCCCGCCGCCGTCAGCCGGCCGGCCTTGTGCATGGCGGCGAAGGCCTCGGGGCCGTGGATCTTGATGACGGGCTCGCGCGAACGCGAACGGCCGATGGTGTCTTCGAATGTCATTGCGCGCGGAGAACTCCTTGATCCTATATCTATTGCGTTTGCCGGCGGAGGCAAGCCGGAAGCGGCATTCGCGCTCCCGAATGGCTGGTGTTGCGCCGCCGCACGGTGTATCAGGCTGCCGCAATGGCCATGATCGAACCCAGCACGGCGGAAGAGCAGCCCTTCGGCGCCTTCGCACCGAAACCCTTCATAGCGCGCATCATTTCCCGGACACGCGCTGCCCCGGATAATTTTTTCGGCCGGAAGAGCGCCTATGCGCTGCGCAGCATCGGCCTGCGCGCACTCGAGGGTGCGCCGGTCGACATCGAGGCGCTCGGCGCCAAGATGAGGCTCCATCCGAACGGCAATATCTGCGAGAAGCGGGTGCTGTTCACGCCGCAATATTTCGATCCGATCGAGCTGGAGATGCTGGCCTCGCGCCTGCGCGACGGCTTCACCTTCATCGATGTGGGCGCGAATATCGGCGCCTATTCGCTCTTCGTCGCCGCCCGCGCCGGGCGCAGCGCCCGCGTCCTCGCGGTCGAGCCGCAGCCGGACGTGTTCGCCCGCCTCGCCTACAACATCGCACAGAACCCGTTCGGCACSGTGAAGGCGGTGGCCTGCGCGCTGGCCGACAAGCCCGGCGAGCTGACGCTGTTCATCGACCCGGCCAATCGCGGCGAATCGAGCGTGCGCATCCTCAACTCGACCACGGCCAGTCCCGTGAAGGTGCCGGCGACGACGCTGCTCGCGCTCGTCGAARGCGAGCATTACGAGCGCATCGATGCGATCAAGCTCGATGTGGARGGGGCKGAGGAYCTGATCCTSGAGCCCTTCCTGCGCGATGCGCCGCCCTCGCTCTGGCCCGGTTTCATCATCATCGAGGATTCGCGCCTGCGCTGGCAGAGCGACCTCGCCGGGCTGCTGAAGCGCAGCGGCTACCGGCTGGTCCGGCAGACCCGCATGAACATGCTGTTCGAGCGCGATCCGGCCTGAGCACGCAGGGCCGGCATGGCCGGCGCGCAATCGGGGATGCTTGAGCAAAGCCTCGCGACGCCCTAGCTCTTGACCCTCAGGTCAGGAGCCGCGTCATGTCCGCAAGCCAAAGCAGCCAGCCGCCCGTCATCGTGACGGCGGCGATCCTCGTCATCGGCGACGAAATCCTGTCCGGGCGGACGAAGGACAAGAACATCGGCTATATCGCCGAGTACCTGACCAATATCGGCATCGAGCTGCGCGAGGTCAGGGTGGTGCCGGACGTCACCGACGAAATCGTGGCGGCGCTGAACGCGCTGCGCGTCCGCTACACCTATGTCTTCACGACCGGCGGCATCGGCCCGACCCATGACGACATCACCGCCGACGCGGTGGCGGCGGCCTTCGGCGTCTCGATCGACTACGATCCGCGGGCGGTCGCGATGATGCGCGAGCGCTTCGCCGCCGAGGATCTGAACGAGGCGCGGATGCGGATGACGCGCATCCCGGCCGGTGCGGAGCTGATCGCCAATTCGGTCTCGAAGGCGCCGGGCTTCAATATCGGCAACGTCTATGTGATGGCCGGCGTGCCCGCGATCATGCAGGCGATGCTCGACGTCGTCGCGCCGACGCTCACGACCGGCACGAAGATCCTCTCCGATACGGTTCAGGCCGGCCTGCGCGAGGGCGATATCGGCGGGCCGCTGGCGGAGGTCGCGAAGGCGCATCCCGACGTCTCGATCGGCTCCTATCCKTTCTGGTCCGAAACGGGGCCGGACACCAACATTGTGGTGAGGTCGCGTGATGCGGAGAAACTCCAGGTTGCAATGGCGGAGGTGAAAAAGATGATCCGCGAATACGGGCAGCGTGCTCGCTAAGGTTGTTGCGGTGTATACAACTTATACGGGCATATATGCTGTGCCGGCTACTTGATCGACCTGACGTAATGCCAATTTGAGCTTTTGCGGCTCTCGAATAGAAATGATTATACTTATTCTTTCATTCTGTAGTACATATCGACGTTATTTGGGGAAGATCATTCTCTTTTAAAGTATTCGTAAACCGTTTTATGCGATGACTATACCGCGGCTGGAGCGAATTCAGGCCGCGCCCGTGGCTGCGACCTGCTGCGGGCATTTTCCTTGACTTTCATCGTGACGACGGCCCGCGAACCGGAAGGCGTCGCGGCCTGTCCGGGGGGTATGGATGTTGCTCTTTTCCGGTCTTCTATCGAATCGCCGCATGGCGGAGCAGATCGCCGCGATCAACCGTTCGCAGGCGGTGATCGAGTTCGACCTCGACGGCAAGGTGCTCGATGCCAACGAAAACTTCCTCAGCGTGATGGGATATTCGCTGGCCGAGGTGAAGGGGCAGCATCACAGCCTCTTCGTGACGCCGGACGAGCGCGGCAGCGCGGCCTACAAGCAATTCTGGATCGATCTCGGCCGCGGCGAATTCTCGCGGGGGCAGTATCTGCGCGTCGGCAAGAGCGGCAAGGAGGTCTGGATCCAGGCGAGCTACAATCCGATCATGGGGTCAGGCGGCAAGCCGGTCGGTGTCATCAAATACGCCTATGACGTCACCGAGCAGAAGAACCTGCTTGCGGATCTCGAAGGCCAGCGCGCCGCGATCGACAAGGCGCAAGCCGTGATCGCGTTCGATCTCACGGGCAAGATCCTGCACGCCAACGAGAACTTCCTGACCGTGCTGGGCTATGCGCTGCCGGAGATCGCCGGGCAGCATCACCGCATGTTCGTCGACCCGACTGAGCGTGAATCGAGCGCGTACAAGGCGTTCTGGGAACGCCTCGGCCGCGGCGAGTACGATGCCGGCCAGTACCGGCGCATCGGCAAGGGCGGCAAGGAGGTCTGGATCCAGGCGAGCTACAACCCGATCCTCGACGCGCAGGGGCGCCCCTACAAGGTCGTGAAATTCGCCACCGACATCACGGCCACCTTCAAGGGCAAGCAGCTCGAGGCGGCGGTGCAGGAAACCTCCGAGACCATCGCCCGCGCGAAGGCGAAAGATCTGACCGGCCGGGTGCCGCTTGAAGGCAAGAGCGGCGAGGTCGCGACCCTTTGCGCGGGCGTCAACGACCTGCTGGACACGCTTGCCGAGGTCATCGGCTCGGTGCGCGACATTTCCGTGCGGATCGACGGCGCATCGCTCAAGATCACCTCGGACAGCCAGCAGCTCGCGGAACGCACCGAGGCCAATGCCGCGAGCCTCCAGGAGACGGCGGCGACGACCGAGGAGCTCGCGGCTTCCGTCAAGCACAGCGCCGGCAACTCGAAAATGGCCGTGCAGCTCGGCAACGAGGCGAGCGATGTCGCGGCACGCGGCGGCGCGATCGTGACCGAGGCGGTCGATGCGATGGGGCGGATCGAGAAGGCGTCCTCCGGTATCTCGGAGATCATCTCGATGATCGACGAGATCGCCTTCCAGACCAATCTGCTCGCGCTCAACGCGGCGGTTGAGGCCGCCCGTGCGGGCGATGCCGGGCGGGGCTTCGCCGTGGTGGCGACGGAGGTGCGGGCGCTCGCCGCGCGCTGCAGCGAATCCGCCAACGGCGTCAAGGCTTTGATCGCGAATTCTGCGCAACAGATTCAAGCCGGTGTCGGGCTGGTCAAGGATGCCGGGGCGACGCTGCGCGAGATCGTCGATGCGGCCTCCAAGGTGGCGAGCACGGTCAACGAGATCTCGCAGGCCACGGTCGAGCAGGCCAACGGCATCGACGAGATGGCCCGCACCGTCGCCCATATGGACGAGATGACCCAGCAGAACTCGCTGCTGGCCGACCAGAGCGCGAAGGTCGCGCGCGACCTCCAGCAGGAGACGGAGGCGCTGAGCACGATGGTCTSGGCCTTCARGCTCGACGGCCAGCGCCGGCAGCCCGTGCCGCATCTCGTCCATTCGGCAGCGCCCGTCGCGGTGAATGCGCGGCCGGCCGTGGTTCCCGCCAGGCGCCTTGCCGCGGGAGGCGGCGCGGATGGCTGGGCGGAGTTCTGAAGCCGGCGAGGGCGCCCATAGCGGGCGCCATTGGGGATCGCCGCCGCCGGCCTCTTGCCAGCGGCGGCGCAATAGGGTTTTCGGTCTGTAGCAAGGCGCATCTGGCGCCGCGATCAGCCCGGAGCGCTCCGCCATGGCCGAACCGACCTCGAACAAGGCCTTCCCGGTTTCCTGGGACCAGTTCCACCGCGATGCGCGCGCGCTCGCCTGGCGGCTGGCCGACAAGGGGCCCTTCGAGGCGATGGTCTGCATCACGCGCGGCGGGCTGGTGCCGGCGGCGATCATCTGCCGCGAGCTGGGGCTTCGGCTGATCGATACGGTCTGCGTCGCGAGCTATCACGACTACAAGAACCAGTCCGAGCTTAAGGTCCTCAAGGACGTCGCGCCGAACATCAAGGCGATCGGCGACGGCAAGGGCAAGGGCGTGCTCGTCGTCGACGACCTGACCGATACCGGCAAGACGGCGCGGGTGGTGCGCGAGATGCTGCCCAACGCCCATTTCGCCACGGTCTACGCCAAGCCCGCCGGCGTGCCGACGGTCGATACTTTCGTCACCGAGGTCAGCCAGGATACCTGGATCTACTTCCCCTGGGACATGGCTCTCACCTATGTCGAGCCGATCGCCAAGGGGCATAAGGGCTGAGCCGGGCTGATCCGGTCAGGCGATGGCGCGCCGGATGAGTTCCGGGCCGGGGCCGTATTCGTGCTGGCGGCGGCGGTGGAAGGCGACGAACTCGCCGGCCGGGAGAGGCTTGGAGAACAGCCAGCCCTGACCGAACCGCACGCCGCGCTCGCGCAGATAGGCGAGCTGCCCCTCGGTTTCGATGCCTTCCGCGACGATGTGGAGGTCGAGCGTCTTCGCCATGTCGATGATATGGCCGATCACCGGGCTCGTCGCCGCATTCCGGCCGATGGTCTCGACGAAGGCCTTGTCGATCTTCAGCGCGTCGAGCGGCAGGCGCTGCAGATATTGCAGGCTGGAATAGCCGGTGCCGAAATCGTCGATGGCGACGGAGTGGCCGAGTCTGCGGGCCTCGATGATCGTCGCGCGGGCGGCCTCGACATCGATGAAGCCGCGCTCGGTCGCTTCGAGCCAGAGCTGCTCGGTCCGGATTCCCGTATCGGCGATGGCTTGTTGAATGAAGGCCAGGACGCGTCCGCTGACGAGATCCTCCGCGCTCAGATTGAGTGCGATATGCAGCGAGCGATCGGCGACGAGGACGGAGGCGAGGTCGCGGATCACCGCCTCCACCATCTGGTTGGTGAGCGCGCCGATCAGCCCGTTCTCCTCGGCGAGCGGGATGAAGAAATCGGGCCGGACCGCCGTCCCGTCCGGCCGGCGCCAGCGGGCGAGAGCCTCGGCGCCGACACAGATGCCGGTCTCGATGTCGATGATCGGCTGGTAATGCGCCACGAACTCGCGATTGCGCAGCGCGAGCTCGAGCTCCCCGAGCGGCGAGAGGCGTCGGCGTGCGAGCCAGGTGATCAGAGCCACGAGGCTGGCCGCCATCAGGCCGGCGACCGGTAGCAGCAGCCAGCGCTCCTCGCTCAGCGTTTGCGCGATCCGCTCCCGCGAGGAGATGGCGATCGCGATCCAATTCTTGGACCGGGCGGCGGCGAAGATGTGGTCGTCGTCGATGCCACTGCGGGGCTGCTTCAACAGCGAGCTCACGAGGTGGCCGTCGGGATCGCCGTGTGCCGCGACCAAGACGCCGCCCTCGCTTGCAATCACGAGCTGGGTGTCGGTGTCGGTCGCGACATCGGCCAGCAGGGAGGGATCGACCAGGATGTTGTGGTCGCGAAAATGCAGCGCCATCATTGGCTTGACGTGTGACACGATGGGCTGCACCCGCACCGTGACTGCAATCCCGTCGGCCGTCTCATAGTCGACGGGCGCGCGGGTGACCGTCGTCGCGACCTGGCCCCAGGAGGAACAGACGAGCCGGCCGTCCTTGAAGTAGCCGATCTCGTTGATCGCGGTGTTGTTCATCACGATCTCGCGCATCAGCGCGATATGCTGTGTGGAGCAGGGGACAATCTCCGCCTTGGTCAAGGCGAGGAGCGCATCGCGCACTTCGTCGTAAAGGAGCTGGGCTCGTGAGCTTCCTTGCTCGGCGAAGGACCGCAGGTTTCGTTCCTCGCGGCGCAGGGCGCTGACCCAGGAAACATGCAGCATCAGCACGATAGGCAGAATCACCGCGACGGCGGCGAGAACAGCCGCCAGCACAATGATGTGAACGCGCTTTCGACCCATGCAGCCTGTCGGTGGGCGCCTGCGTCAGTCAGGCCTGCCCGCCAGCATGGCGCCTATCCGATAAATATTTGGTTTCGTAGGTGAATCGATTTCGGTGTGAGGGCCGGTTTTCGGGGCCGCATGACGATGCCTCCGAGCCGAGATCTCGATGCCGTCAATTCGCCGATGGCGAGCGGAACGCCAGCACCATCCCGGCGATGACGACCGCCATGCCGGCGATCTCGGTCGGCGAGGGGTATTCGGCGAGAAGCAACGCGCTGCAGGCCGCGGTCACCACCGGCACCAGCGGTAGGAAGAGCGTGGCCTTCGCCGCTCCCAACATCGCGACGGTGCGGGCGTAGAGATAGAGCGCGACGACCCCGACCAGCACGCCCTGGTAGAGAGCCTGCAGGAGCACCTCGGCGAGCGGAACCTGCGCCATATGGACCGGCAGCGCGAGGGCGACGAGGCCGAGCAGTGGCAATGCCAGCACGCAGGACGCCACCGTGACCTCGACCGAGCTCGCGCCCCAGCGCCGCGCCAGCAGGCCGAAGACCGACCACATCGCGGCGATCAGGACGAAGAGCAGGTCGCCGATCCAGGCATCGGGCCGGGAGGGCGTCGCCATCAGCGCGTCGCGCGAGAAGATCGCGATGCCGAGGACGATGATGCCGAGCCCGGCGAGCCGCATCCGTCCGGCACGCTCGCCGGTCACCAGGAAGACCAGCAGCGCTGTGAAGACGGGGATCAGTCCTGGCGAGATGATCGACGAGTGCAGGGCCGGCGCAAAATGGGCGCCGCCGACAAGGATCAGGCTGTAGAGCGGCCCGATGAGCAGCGCCATGAACCAGGCCCGCTTCCAGCCGAGCGACCCGACGGGAAAGGGGCGGATCCGCGTCGCCGCCCAGGGAATCAGCACGGCGGAGGCCGAGACGAAACGCAGGATGGTGACATCGGCCGGCGACAGGCCGGTCAGCATCGCATGGCGCGAAACCACGGACTGGACGCCCCAGATCAACGCTGTCGCGAGCCCGCACAGAATGCCGAACCACCGTGTGTGGGAACTCATGATGCGCTTCTGTCGAGGGGGCTAAAGGCAAAGGGTGCCGGCGGGCTATGCCTTTGGGTCCGTGCCGTGGCAATGGCGTTTCACGCAGCCCGTCCCGGCGTTCCGGCGATGGCGGTTTCGCCTGCTTCAGCCCGGAAGGGGGCGGGAGACGAGTGGCAGCAGCCGCGCATCCTCGACCGCGGCCGTGCGGTGGCCGATGCCGGCGAGATAGGCCGCGTTGCCGGCGAAGGCGATGAAATCCGCAACCGATCTCTGCCGGACCAGCATGGCGCGGTCCCACCGCTCGCCCTGCGGGCCGATGAGGAAGGGGCCGCCCTCGGCCAGGAACAGCAGCGAGCCGCCGCTCGCTTCCAGATAAGGCCGCGTATGCTCCAGATAGCGGTCGAAGGCTTCCGCGCCGCTGATCGGCCGTTCGGGGGCGAGATCCGGGTGGGCCGCATAATCGGCAACGCTGCGCAGGCGCAGCAGGTTCAGCATCACCACTTCGCCGGCGATGCCGCGGGCGACGAGATCGCGCCCGGCTTGCCAACTCGGTTCGAGATAGGTCTGCATCGTCTCAGCCCTGGGTGAAGGCGTCGGCCGCGAGCCTTGCGGCATAGGCGCGGATATCCGCTGGCCAGCTTTGGCTCCTGTCGGCGAAACCTGCGGCATCTCGGGCAAAAAGGGCGCGCGACGCTTCCTCGAAGCCCTCGCGGTTCCCGGCCATGGCGGAGATGAAAGCGTAAGCCGCTTCCTGCGCCTGCCTCGCTCGGCTGCGGCCGCCATCGTTGCGGCGGGCATCCTCGACGAGGTGGCGCAAGGCCTGCGAGGCCCCACCCGGYTGGGCCGAGAGCCACTCCCAATGGCGGGGCAGCAAGGTCACTTCGCGGGCGACGACGCCGAGCTTCGGCCGGCCGCGGCCACGCTCGGCCGGCGCGGCTCCGGGCTGGTCGGCGGGGCCGGTGGGAGCGGCCAGTCGCGCCGCGATCTCGGCTGCCGTGCCGCGCAGGTCGAGATCGACCACGCGGCCGGTCGCGTCGTCGAAGACGAGGGCCGACGCTGCCGGCGCGGCTTCGAGCGCGGCCTTCACGGCGAGCGCGACATCGGCAAGCGGGCCGCTGGCGAGATGGGCGTCGTCCCGGAAAGCGGTGCAGGTTCGGGCAGCGAGATCGGACATGTCGGAGGCTCCTAGCGTCGCGGCCTTCTAGCGACATATCCGATGTCTGACAATATAACCCGGGTAAAATTAATCGAGCGAGGCGGGCTTGCCCTCCCAGGCAAGGGATGCTGCAATGCAGCAACGAAGGCGCGGCGTCGGTTCCGAAGCCTTGGCGGGAGGCGATTTACCGTGATCCAACCGGTTGAAACGGCGCCGATCCCCGCCATCGACATCGCCGCGCTTGCTGACGACCTTCAGGACAAGATCGAGCAGGCACGGCTCGCCTCCCGCGACGATCCGTTCGGCAATCCCGTGTTGCGCGTCACGCTCTGGCTGACGCGCCTGATGGATTCGGGCGAGCTCACGACGGCGGCGGCCGGCGAGTTGGTGCGCCTGCTCGGGCGCCGGGCGCTGCGGCAGCGGGCCGGGCGTCTCGCGCGCTATGTCGGATTGGAGCGGGACGAGACGGCGGCTTTCGCGGCACTGGCCCGGCAGCAGGCCGAGGCGGTGGGCAGTTTCGCGGCCTTCCGTGCGGCGGTGGAGCGGCCTCGTTTCGGGGCCGTCTTCACCGCGCATCCGACCTTCGGCATGACGCGCCGGCTGGCGCATGCGCTGGCCGATCTTGCCTCCGGCCATGCTGCCGCCACTGCGGTCATCGAGGAGTCGCAGCTCAGCTTCCGTCCCGACGGGCGCATCACCTTGCAGGACGAGTTCGAGCAGGCGCGCTTCGCGGTGCGGCATGCGCGCGATGCGATCGACCGGCTCAACGCAGCCTTCCTCGACGAAGCCCGGCAGCGTTGGCCGCAGGACTGGACGCGGCTCGCGCCGCGGCCGGTCATCCTGGCTTCCTGGGTCGGCTGCGACACGGATGGACGCACCGATATCGGCTGGTGGGACACGCTGCGCTACCGGCTGGAATCGAAGGACGGGCAGTTCGCCCGCATCCTCGAAAAGCTGCCCGAAGAACCCGCGACCGCGGCGTTGCGCAAGCTGGTCGACGATGCGTGCGCGGCCGTCGGGAGGCAGCTTGCGCTGGCGCCGCCGATCGGCACGCAGCCATCGCTGGAAGCGTTGCAGGCCTTCGCGCTGGCGCTCGTCCATGAGCGTGAGACGGCCTTGCCGGACTCGTCACGCCTGCTCGCGGCGCTCGACGAGGCGCTGGCGCTGGCCTCCGACGAGACGAAGCGCGTGCTGGCGCTGGTCCGGGCCGGCGTCGTCGCGCATGGTGTCTCGATCGCGCTGCCGCATTTCCGGCTCAACGCCTCGCAGCTCCATAATGCCCTGCGCGGCGTCATCCCCTCCGATGGCGAACCGGCGGAGCCGGCCGAGCGGCGGGCCTTCCTCGCCGSCGCCAATGCGGAGCTCGGCAAGGTCGAGCCGGTCGCCGTCGATTTCGGAGCGCTCGCGGCCGAGCGCGCCTCGGCCGCGCGGATGATGATGACGATCGCCCAGATCGTGAAGCATGTGGACGGCTCGCGGCCGGTGCGCTTCCTCATCGCCGAGACGGAAACCGGCTACACGCTGCTCTGCGCGCTGTGGCTGGCGAGCCGCTTCGGCATCGCCGACAAGGTCGAGATCTCGCCGCTGTTCGAGACCTCGGACGCGCTGGAGCAGGGGCCGCGCATCATCGACGAGGCGCTGCGCAGCCCGCATTTCCGCGACTATCTCAAGAGCCACGGCCGGCTCTGCATCCAGTTCGGCTATTCCGATTCCGGCCGCTATATCGGGCAGGTCGCCTCGACCTTCTGGGTCGAGCGTTTGCGCATTCGCATCTGCGAATTGCTCGCCCGCTACGAGCTCACCGACATCGAGCTCGTGATCTTCGACACGCATGGCGAGTCGGTCGGGCGCGGCGCCCATGCCGACAGCCTCGCCGACCGGCTGGCCTATCTCGACCCGCCCTTCGCCCGGCAGGCTTTCGCCAAGGCCGGCATCGCCACGGTGCGCGAGACCAGCTTCCAGGGCAGCGACGGCTATCTGCTGTTCGGCACGCCACAGCTCGCGGGCGCGACGGTCGGCCGGATCGCGGAAGCGGTGTTCGCGGCCCCCGAGGCCGGCGCCGATCCGATCTATGACGAGCCCGACTTCGCCAGCGAGTTCTTCCAGACCGTGCGGGAGGAGATGAACACGCTGGTCGACGATCCCGGCTATGCCGCGCTGATCGGTACCTTCGGCCCCTCCTTGCTCGACAAGACCGGCTCACGCCCGGCGGCGCGACAGACCGAAGGGGCGGGGCCGGTGCGCATCCGGCATCCGCGCGAATTGCGGGCCATTCCGAACAACGCCATCCTCCAGCAGCTCGGCTGGATGGCGAACAGCCTGCACGGCATCGGCCATGGCGCGGCGCGCGCACCCGACATCTTCCGCGCCATGCGCGAGCAATCCGATCGCTTCGACCGCGCCTACAGACTCGCCGCCCATGCGATGGGCCATAGCGACCTCGACGTGCTCAGGGCCTATCTCGACTCGCTCGACCCCGGAAGCTGGTTCGACCGGGCGCGGCGGACGACGCGGGATGGGCGCCGCGAGGAATTGCTCGTCGTCGCCGAGGCACTGTCGCGGCTGGAACTCGCGCCCATGCTGCGGCGGCTGTTCTGGCGGCTCTCCGCGGATGCGCTGAAGCTCAGGGCCACGGCCGACGACGTGCCGCGCATGCCGGTCAGGCTCGCGGCGCTGCATGCGCTGAGACTCGCGGCGATGCATCGCATCTGGCTGGCCGCAGCGCATATTCCCGATTTCCGGCCCCATGCCGGGTTGACGCGGGAGGCGTTGTTCGAGCGGCTGCTCAGGCTCGACGTGCCGGCCTCGCTCGCGCTGCTTGCCGAGATCTTCCCGCGCGATCCCGATCCGACCATCGGGCTCGATTTCGGCGAGCCGCCCGGGCCGCGCGAGGGCGGCACCTATGAGGCGCTGCATCGCGACGTGCTGACGCCGATGCTGGAGCTCTTCGCGCTGATCCGCGAGATTTCCGGCGCGATCCAGCACGAGATCGGCGCATTCGGGTAGCGCTGTCGCACAGCCGTCATGCTCGGGCTTGACCCGAGCATCTCGTGACGCGAAGGCTCCCACCTCATTCGAGGAGAGATTCCCGGGTTGTCTTGCAGGCGCCCGAGAATGACGTGCGGCTGTCCGGACCGTTCACACATTGCAACGCGCTCCGATGCCACTACGTTGACGGCAGAGGGAAACGCCGACCGGGAGACGAGCCAGACATGGCCGCCACCACCTTCGACGCCGCCGGCGCGCGGATCACGATCTTTCGCGCGCTGCTCCAGGCCGTCGTGCGGCACGGCAAGAATCGCGTCGCGCTGGAGGATCCGGAGCGCCAGCCGATCACCTATGGCAGGCTCGTGCTGGGGGCGCTCGTGCTCGGCCGCAAGCTCGCGGCCCTGACGGGCGAACGCGAGACTGTCGGCGTGCTGCTGCCGAACATGCAGGGCATGGCGGTGACGCTGTTCGCGCTCCTCGCCTATGGCCGGGTGCCGGCGATGCTGAACTTCACCGCGGGTGTGAAGAACCTGCGCGCGGCGGGCGAGCTGGCGCAGCTCAAGACCATCGTCACCTCGCGCCGCTTTGTCGAAAGGGGCGAGCTCGACAACGAGATCGCCGCGCTCGGGGAGGGCAGGCGGGTGATCTATCTCGAAGATATCCGCAAGCAGGTGACCAGCCTCGACAAGGCCTGGGGGGCGCTGCAGAGCCTCGCGCCGGGGCTGGTGCACAAGCGCTACGAGGCGGCGCCGGACGATCCGGCGGTGATTCTCTTCACCTCCGGCACGGAGGGGACGCCGAAGGGCGTGGTGTTGAGCCATGCCAATCTCGTCTCGAACGCCCGGCAGGTCTTCTCCCATGCCGCAGGGGCGATCTCGGAGCGGGACGTCTTCATGAACCCTCTGCCGGCCTTCCATTCCTTCGGGCTGACGGCGGGAATGCTGGTGCCGCTGCTGCACGGCATGAAGGTCGTGCTCTATCCGAGCCCGCTGCACTACAAGCAGGTGCCGAAGCTGATCGGCGACATGAAGGCGACCTTCCTGCTCGCCACCGACACGTTCCTGCAAGGATACGCGCGCGCTGCGGACAAGGACGACCTGATGAGCGTCCGTTTCGTCGTCGCGGGGGCCGAGCGGGTCAAGCCCGAGACGAAGCGGATGTGGGAGCCCTATGGCACCACCATCCTCGAAGGCTATGGCTGCACCGAGTGCTCGCCCGTGCTCGCGGTGAACACGCCGCAGGCGATCCGCGAGGGCACGGTCGGCCAGCTCCTGCCCGGCATCGAGGCAAAGCTGGAGCCCGTCGAGGGCATTCATGAGGGCGGCCGCCTCACCGTGCGCGGGCCGAATGTCATGGCGGGCTATCTCGATCCGCAGCAGCCGGGCAAGGTCGTGCCGCCGGAGGGGGGCTGGCACGACACCGGCGACATCGTCGTGATCGAGGACGGTTTCGTCGCGATTCGCGGCCGGGCCAAGCGCTTCGCCAAGCTCGGCGGCGAGATGGTCTCGCTGGCGGCGGTCGAAACGATGGTGGCCAAGCTCTGGCCGGACCAAAATCACGTCGTCGTCGGCCTGCCCGATCCGCGCAAGGGCGAACAGCTCATCCTCGTCACCGAGAAGGCCGATGCCGACCGCGCGGCCTTGCAGGAGGCGGCGAAACAGCAAGGCTTTCCCGAGCTCTGGGTGCCGCGCGCCATCCTGGTGACGCAGGCGATTCCCGTGCTCGGCAACGGCAAGATCGACTACGGCGCGACGCGGGAACTGGCCGCTTCGCGCCGGGCACTGCTGTGAAATTGCCGGTTGAAATGCCTTCCGACGATGACCTTAGGCACTCTTAAGCCACAATCGTAACTATGTTGCGCCGCATGATGATCCCGGCCACTGCCCTCGCCGCCTTGCGCATCGCCACGCTCGCCCCGGCGCTCTCGCTGGCGAGCCCTTCCGATCTGGCGGCGCAGTCGCCGGGCGCGACCTATATCCGGCGCGACGAATGTATCGAGGCGGGTAAGCTGACGGCGGAGCAATGCGAATTCGCTTACCGCAACGCGCGGGCCGAGTTCCTGCAGAAGGCGCCGCGCTATGCCTCGCGCGCCGCCTGCGAGCGCGCCCATAAGCGCTGCGGCGCGCAGATGATCTCGGCGGGCGGCTGGGAATCTTTCGGCAAGGGCGGCGCGACCTATGTGCCGCGCTTCATCGGCGTGCGGGTGACGGGCGAGGGGGCGGCCAGGCGCGCCTTGCCGGTGGTGGAGGGGGCAACCGTGATCGCCTTCGCCGGCCGGCCGATTTCCGAGTTGCAGGACAAGGTCGCCGGGCAGCGCGGCGTGGTCGGGCTCGTCAGCAATGTCGGGCGCGGGGCGCACCGGCATACCGGGCAATCCTCCGGGACCAGCGCCAAGAGCGGCGACCGCGACGACACGGTGCGCGTGCCGATGAAGGAAGAGTCGATCGGGGCCGATGTGCCGCCGGGCCTCTATGTCGATCCCGATGGCGTCGAATGGTACAAGCCGGCGCGTCCGCACTGATCACGCGGATAGCGATGGCAACCGGCGCAAGGCTGGTGCGGACGGCGGGGATCGAACCCGCATAGCCAAAGGCTGAGAGATTTTAAGTCTCTTGCGTCTACCAGTTTCGCCACGTCCGCGCGGTTCGAGCGGTAGCGGGCCGGCGCTCGCGATGCAAGCGTAGTGCGGCCGCCTCAGCGCTTGCGGAAGATCACGCTGAGATTGTTCGCCGGCATCTCGACGATGTCGGGCGCGCCGAAGCCGCTGACCTGTGCGAGCGCGGTCACCGCACCGAGATCGCGCAGCCCCCATCCCGGGTTGCGGCTGCGCAGGCTCTCGTCGAAAGCGAGGTTGCCGGGCTCCAATTCCCGGCCCGGGCGTCGGAACGGGCCGTAGAGGCAAAGCGGCGCTCCGCCGGCAAGCAAGGCTCCGGCATGGCGGAACAGCCCTTCGGTCGCCTTCCAGGGCGCGATATGGATCATGTTGATGCAGAGGATAGCGGCCGGCGTGAGTGCGGGCCAGGCATCGCCGCTCGCGTCGATCTCGATCGGCGGCAGGATGTTGGCGAGGCGGCTTTCGGCGCTCCATGCGGCGATGCTGGCGCGCGCATCCGGGCTCGGATCGCTCGGCTGGAAGGTCAGAGACGGCAATGCCTGCGCGAAATGCAGCGCATGCTCGCCCGAGCCGCTGGCGATTTCGAGGACGAGGCCGTTCGCGGGGAGAACGTCCCGCAGCACGGCCAGGATCGCGTCGCGGTTGCGCTGGGCGGATGGCGCGCGCAGCCGCGCATCGCCTTCCGGGCGGGCGGCTTCGGCGGGATTCCAGAAGCTCGGCTTGGTGGTTGTCATGAGGTGGCCGCGATTCTCAGGGCACCCCCATCGCGTTGGAGGCGCAATACGCTATAAGGGGGCCGGAAGCTGGCCGCCAGATGTCGCGGCTTTGCAGGTCGCAGGCTGGTTTTGTTAACCGAAATCCTGATCGTCGTGGTGCTGACTGTGATCAACGGTCTGCTCTCCATGTCGGAACTCGCCGTCGTCTCATCGAGGCCGGCTCGGCTCAAGGTTCTCAGCGATCAGGGCAACAGGGGCGCGACGACCGCCCTGCGCCTCGCGTCCGATCCCGGCCGCTTCCTCTCGACGGTTCAGATCGGCATCACGCTGGTCGGCGTGCTCTCCGGCGCTTTCTCGGGCGCGACGCTCGGCACGCGCCTGTCGGCGTGGCTCGGCACACACGGATTCTCGCAATCGGTATCCGACACGCTCGGCGTCGGCATCGTCGTCGTCGCCATCACCTATCTGTCGCTGATCCTCGGCGAGCTCGTGCCGAAGCAGGTTGCGCTGCGCGATCCCGAGCGTGTGGCGGCGCGCGTCGCGCCGGCCATGGCGTTCCTGTCCAAGATCGGCGCGCCGCTGGTCTTCCTGCTCGACATCTCCGGCAAGGCGGTGCTCGCGCTTCTCGGCCAGAAGGGCGAGTCCGAGGAGAGGGTGACCGAGGAGGAGGTGCGCACCATCATCGCGGAGGCCGAGACGGCCGGCGTTCTGGAGCGCGACGAGCGCGAGATGATCACCGGCGTCATGCGCCTCGCCGACCGTTCGGCGCGGGCCCTGATGACACCGCGCCGCGAGGTCGAGGTCGTCGACCTCGCCGACAGCCCCGAGGAGATCTGCGCGCAGCTGCGGGCGACGCGCCGTTCGCGCCTGCCGGTGCAGGACGGCGAGTCGGATTCGATCGTCGGCGTCGTGGTGGTCAAGGACACGATCGATTTCCTCGGCAACGGTGACATGCAGGAATTGCGGGCGCTGGTGAACGAGGCGCCGGTGGTGATGGATACCGCGGACGCGCTGCATGTGCTGCGTGAAATCCGCTCGAGCCGGGTGCATATGGCGCTTGTCTTCGACGAATACGGTCATTTCGAGGGCATCATCACGCCGGGTGACGTGCTCGAGGCCATTATCGGCGTCTTCCAGGAGGAGGAGGAGAGCGAGCCCGCCGTGGTCGCGCGGCCGGACGGCTCCTATCTSGTYGCMGGCTGGATGCAGGYSGACGARTTCTCGCASGARYTCGGCATCCMSATKCCGCGCGAYGCSGAYTTCCAGACSGTSGCCGGCTTCATCCTGGCCGAGATGAACCACCTGCCCAATGTCGGCGAGACCTTCGACAAGGATCGCTGGCGCTTCGAGGTGGTCGATCTCGACGGGCGCCGGATCGACAAGATCCTGCTCAGCCCGATCGCGTGATGCGGGCTGCCGGCATTGACGCCGGCGGAGCCTCCGTGGTGTAGTCGGGCCAAGGGGTTCATCGCGACGACCCCGTGAGGCTTCGGCCCAATGCTCGCGTCCAACTTCCTTGCTTCAGGATGGACGCATCATGTCTTCCAACGAACAGATCACGGTTGCGCAATTGTCCCGGCTCGTCGGCAGGCCCGACGCACCGGCGATCATCGATGTCCGGATCGACGAGGATTTCGCCGCCGATCCGGTCTTTCTGCCCACGGCGACGCGCCGCGACTACCGTGCGGTCGCGGATTGGGCATCGGACTATGCCGACCAGCAGCAGGTCATCGTCGTCTGCCGTCAGGGCCTCAAGCTGAGCGAAGGGGTCGCTGCCTGGCTGCGGCAAGCCGGCATCGCGGCGGAGAGCCTCGAAGGCGGGCATCTCGCCTGGCGACAGGCCGGCGGGCTCACGGTCTCGTCGGCGCGCCTGCCGCCGGCCGGTCCCTCCGGCGGCAGCGTCTGGGTGACGCGGGCCCGGCCCAAGATCGACCGCATCGCCTGTCCCTGGCTCAGGAAACCCATAACTGGCCTTCCGCGCGTCCGGTTTCGGAGCCCCGCTCATGACCACCCTGCAATCGGACATGGCGGCCGGGCCGGCCGAGCGCATGCCGACGCTGGCCGAGGCGACGCGTGTCTGGACGAAGATCGGTTGCCTCTCCTTCGGCGGCCCGGCCGGGCAGATCGCTCTGATGCATCGCGAGCTGGTCGAGGAGCGGCGCTGGATCGGTGAGGAGCGTTTCCTGCATGCGCTCAACTACTGCATGCTGCTGCCGGGCCCCGAGGCGCAGCAGCTTGCGATCTATATCGGCTGGCTGATGCACCGGACGCTCGGCGGGCTGATCGCCGGGCTGCTCTTCATCCTGCCCGGCGCGCTGGTGATGCTGGGCCTGAGCGCGCTCTACGTCACCTGGCGCCATGTGCCGCTGGTTGACGGGCTGTTCTTCGGGATCAAGGCGGCTGTCCTCGCCATCGTGATCGAGGCCGGCTTCCGCATCAGCCGCCGCGCGCTGAAGACGCCGGTGATGCGGCTCGTGGCGCTGGCGGCCTTCCTCGCGCTCTTCCTGTTCAAGATGCCGTTTCCGCTCGTCATTCTCGCGGCGGCGTTCGTGGGCTGGGCCGGACATCGGCTGGCGCCGAACCTGTTCTCGACGGCGCAGCGCCATGCCGCGCTGGGTCCGCCCGTCACCGGGCTGGTCGATGAGCTGTTTGCGCGCGGGGAGCTGACGCATACGCGGCCCTCGCCGGGCAGGGCGCTGCGGGTGCTCGCGCTCTGGCTGCCCCTATGGCTGGCGCCGGTCGGGCTGCTCTGGCTGACGACCGGGGCCGGGAGCGTCTGGACGCAGATCGGCTCCTTCTTCAGCACGATGGCGGTCGTGACTTTCGGCGGCGCCTATGCGGTCTTGAGCTATGTCGCCCAGGCGGCGGTCGAGGGCTTTGGCTGGCTTGCTCCGGGCGAGATGCTGGACGGGCTCGGGCTCGCCGAGACGACGCCGGGGCCGCTCGTGCTGGTTCTGCAGTTCGTCGGCTTCCTGGCCGGTTTCCGGATGCCCGGCATGTTGCCGCCGCTGCTGGCCGGCAGCCTCGGCGCGCTCCTGACGCTGTGGGCGACCTTCGCGCCCTGCTTCCTGTGGATCTTTCTCGGAGCGCCCTATATCGAGGCGCTGCGCAGCAACGAGAGCCTCTCGGCGGCGCTGGCGGCGATCACGGCGGCAGTGGTCGGGGTGATCGCGAACCTCGCCTTGTGGTTCGGGCTGCATGTGCTGTTTCGCGAGCTGCGCGGTCTCGACCTCGTCTGGCTCTCGCCGGACGTGCCGGTGCTCTCGTCGCTGGACTGGCAGGCGGCGCTGCTGGCGGCCGGCGCCATCCTCGCGATTCTGCGGTTCCGCATAGGCATGATGCCGGTGCTCGCGGCCTGCGGGGCGGCGGGCATCGCCCTCAAGGGGCTGGGTTGAGGCTCAGCGCCGCGGCGGCTCGCCGGGCTCGATGATGCGGTACTCGGCGTCGATGATCTCGATGCGCTCGGCTGGCCGAGCCTGACCGCCGAAGGGATCGGCCGCGCGGTCGAAGCCGGCGGCCTTGAGCTTGGCCTTCAGCCGCCAGACCGCTATGGCGCCGGCCACCGCGACGATGGGGATCAGGATCAGCGCAAGGCTTGCCGCCACGAGGAACAGCGTGATGCCGACGACGAAGCTTGCGGCCATGACGAGCCATGTCGCCCAGCGCGGCATCGAAGCCCCGCGACGGTTGAGCTGGTCGTAGAGATTGACGCGGATCATGTCGGTTCCACTCCTCCTCGGGCCAAGAGATAGGAACGAATTGCGGCGTTGACGAGATGCCCTTCGGATCGGCGGCGCCCAGAGACCTTTTGACACAGGCCAAGCCGTTGGTGAGGGCCGAAAAGGAACTCAGCCCGCGTCGCGCCAGCCGTAGAGCCAGTCATAGCGCTTGCGCATCCCCTCCGGGCCGAGGCGCCGGAGCACGAGGTCGCGCCCGATGCTCCAGGGCCAGCCGAGATGGAAATTGCGGCCGTTCTCGCGGCTCGCCTCCTGCACGCGGGCGACGCGTTGCGCGCGGGCCGCGGCATAGGCCGCCATGGCAGCCTGGACGCCGGCAGCGCCCTCCCGCGCCAGATGCTCCGCCAGGAGGCGCGCGAGCACGCCGGCATCCTCGATGGCGAGCGAGGCGCCTTGGGCCAGGAAGGGCAGGACCGGGTGGGCGGCGTCGCCGAGCAGCGCGATCCGTCCCTTCGCCATGGCGGCCGGCTTGCGGTCGAACAGTGACCAGACCTGCCAGCCGCCGGCGGCGCCGGCGAGCTGTCGCAGAGCCGGTGAGGCGCCGGCGAGATGCTCGGTCAGGACGGCGCGGTCACCTTCGCGGGTCCAGCCTTCGCGCGCCTCGCGCGCCTGGCGCAGGACGACGAGGTTGATCTGCCTTCCGCTCGACACGGGGTAATGAACGGCATGGCGTTGCGGGCCGAGATGCAAGGTCACGCGCGGCTTTTCGCCCGCGATGCCGGGAGCTGTCGCCGTCGGCACCATGGCGCGCCAGGCCTCGTAGCCGGTGAATTCGGGCGCAGCCGCATCCCCCGTCAGGCCACGGATGCGCGACCACAGCCCGTCGGCGCCGATCAGGCCGAGGCCGTGCAAGGTTTCGCTGCCGTTCTGACTGCTGAGTGTCGTGGTGACGCCGGCATCGTCCTGCCGCACATCCTCGACGCCCCGTCCGACCACGAAGCGGATATTGGGCATGGCGCGGGCAGCGTCGAGCAGGACGGTGTGCAGGTCGATGCGGCTCATCAGGCGGAAAGGCGTCGGCGCCCCCGCGGGATCCGCCGGCATCTCGACCACCGTCGCGCCGTCGCGCCAGCGGCGGACGGCCAGCCCGTTCGAGGAAACGCCGACACGCTTCAACGGCAAGGCGAGATCGAGCGCCTCGAGCACGCGGCCGGAATTCGGGGTGAGCTGCAGGCCGGCCCCGGTCTCGCCGAAGCCGGTGCGTTTCTCGACGACGGTCGAGGCGATGCCGCGCCGGGCCAAAGACAGAGCCGCCGCAAGGCCGCCGATGCCGGCGCCGGCGATGAGGATGTGAGGAGCGCTCAAGGCAGCCGCCTTCGATGGATCGACCGGTTGTCGCCGCAGGAGCGCAGGTGCCCCTCAGAACCTGCGCGGATGGATCGTCAGCCGCTCAGGCCGCGGCGCGAGCCTGCGGGCCGCGTCGCGGGAATCAGGCCGCCTTGGCGTCGTCGTGATACTCGCATTCCGGCGGATTCGACGCGCTGCCCTTCAGCGAGGGGTCGTATTTGAACAGCGTCGAGCAATAGGGGCAGACGATCTCGTTGTCCGAGCCCATGTCGAGGAAGACATGCGGATGGTCGAAGGGCGGCTTGGCGCCGATGCACATGAATTCGTGCGCGCCGACATGGATCACGGCGACGCCTGCGTCGTTCT
>NZ_JBFRDQ010000075.1:0-24906 GCF_052113865.1 Allobosea sp. TAB14
GGGCCTATCCGCGCGATCTGCCGAGGCTCCAGGCCCTCTTGCCGACGGTGACGACGCCCGTCCTCGTGATCTCCGGCAAGGACGACCCCATCGTGCCGCCGGCCAACGGCGAGCTTCTGGCGCGAAACCTTCCCCATGCCGCCCACCGGGTATTCCATGCCGGCCATTTCGTCTGGGAGGATGATGCCGCGGGCTATATGGATGCCGTTTCGGCCTGGGTCACGGGCGGCTATCGTCAGGTCTGACCGCCGCCCGAGGCTTCCCGTGTGTCGGCGGTGAGTTCCCCGTAGAGCCCGCGCGTGCCCCAGTCCTCTTCCTGGCCCCGGTGCGAGCGCTCATTTTCAAGATCTGCGGCAAGGAGCTGGGCCAGGGTCGATGCGGCGGCCTTCGACGCCTGCAGGAACCCATTCTCGTCTGCACTCGATGGCCGGCTCCGACCAAAGAGCGAGCGGTCGTGCATTCGAAACAAGGCTGCAGACCGATGCGCCCGGTGAGCGCGAAAACCGAAACGGATCAAGGCTTCCTTCCCGATCGAAAGACTGGATTCATAGGTCTCGCTCTCGACGTGATCCGCTCCAAGGCGCARCAGCTCGTAGGCATGGCGCCGATCCCACGCACGCGAGAGGATCACGAGGTGCGGAAACGACGTCCGAGCCGTTTCGACCAGATGGCTGATCTGCTCGCGCTCGTCGATGGCGACGATGAGGATCTTTGCCGTTTCCGCTCCCGCGGCGCGAAGAAGGTCGAGCCGGGTTGCATCCCCGAAATTCACGCGCTGATCGAAGCGGCGCAGGATTTCGATCTGGGTCAGGCTCGTGTCCATGATCGAGATCCGCAGGCCGTTGGCCTGCAGCAACCGGCCCGCGATCTGCCCGAAACGGCCGAACCCGGCGACGATGACATCGACGCGATCCTCGAATTGGACGTCTGGCGCGGCCTGCTGCGACGGAGCGATCCGGCGACGGATGATGCGGTCCAGCAAGAGCATCAGCAGCGGCGACAGCAGCATCGAGATGGCAACGGCGGCAGGCAGCAGGCGCGACAGCTGCTCGGGCAGCAGCGCAAACTGCTTGGCGAAGCCGATGAAGACGAAGATGAACTCCCCGCCTTGCGCGAGCAGGACAGCCAGCGAAATCGCCTCGATGGGACGGAAACGGAAGGCGCGGGAGGCCGCGTACATCGCGAGCGTCTTGGCGAGCATCAGGCCCACCGCGATCGCGATGACGGAAAGCGGCTGGCTTCGCAGCAGTTGGAGATCGAGTCCCGCTCCGACCGTGATGAAGAACAGCCCCAGCAGCAAGCCGCGAAACGGATCGATGTCGCTCTCGATTTCCTGCCGAAACTCGGTTTCGCTGAGGACAACCCCGGCGATGAAGGCACCCAGAGCCGGCGACAGACCGACGACGGTCATCAGAGCCGCCACGCCGACGACGAGCATCAATGCCGCTGCGGTGAAGACCTCGCGCGAATGCGTTGCCGCGATAAATCGGAACAGAGGCCTGACGGCGAACCGGGCTGCGAGGACGACGAAGACTACTGCCACCAAGGCCTCGGCGCCGCGCAGCCAGGCGGCCGGATTGCCCTCCGCTGCCGCAGATGCGTTCGACGCCAGCAGCGGAACGACGAGGAACAGCGGGATGATGGAGAGATCCTGAAACAGCAGCACACCGAAGCAGGCACGGCCGATGGTCCCCGACCGCTGCCCCTTCTCTTCCAGTGTGGCCATGACGAGCGCGGTCGAACTCATCGCGAGGATGAGAGAAAGCGTCACCGAGACCGCGAAGGAGAGCCCCAGCATCATGGCTATGGGCGTGATCACCACCGACACGGCGAGCATCTGTGCCATGCCGAGCCCGAAGATTAGTCCCTTCATCTGCCACAGCAGCGCAGGGCGAACCTCCATGCCGATGAGAAACAACAGGATGACGATGCCGAATTCGGCGACATGGCTGACGGCGGCAATATCGCCCGTCAAGGAGAGCAGGCCCGGGCCGATCACGGCGCCTGCGATGATGTAGCCGAGAACGGATCCGAGCCCCAAACGCTTGGCCAGAGGGACGGCGATGACGCCGGCAAGCAGATAGACGAAGGTCCGGACCAGGATTTCGCCGGTGCTCATATGACGGTCTCCCGCATCAGATTGTCGAGATAGCGCCTATATCCCTGCGCTGCCTGCTCCAGCTGCTCTCCACGCAACCGAGGGGCGTCATGGAGCAGATGGGGCGCGGCCCAGTGCATCTGGCAGAGCGCCGCTGTCCGCTCCAGCGGCCGCAGGAATTCCTCCACCCTGTAACCGTTGCGACCGTCCTCGCGGTAGCTCCGCTCATCGCCGCCGGTGGAGGCCGCACAGAACAAGGTCTTGCCGGCAAGGCGCGGCGCGCTGCCGCCATAGGCGAAGCCGTGAAGCCAGACGAGGTCGAACCACTCTTTGAGGACAGCCGGCACCGAATACCAGAACAGCGGGAACTGGATCCCGATCACCTTGTGGCGCAGCAGCCTTTCCTGCTCCGCAGCGACGTCGATCTGATAGTCTGGATAGGCTTGGTAGAGATCGTGGATCTCGATCCTGGGCTGCTCGGCCGCCGTTTTCGCCAGGCGGGCGTTCACGACGCTGCGGTCGAGCCGCGGGTGAGCGATGACAAGCAGGCCAGTCGGCTCGACCGGGTTCGTCTCCTCTGCGACCGGGCTCAAGATCATGTGGTCTGCTGAGTTTTGCATCGTCGTCGGGGCGTTTGATCTGGAGGAGGACGTCGCGGCGGTCAGCGCGTGGCCGACGGAGCCGGTGGGGCTGGCAGCAGCCTTCCCCTGACTAGGAGCCAGAGTGTCCGCAGAACGATCGCGCCCATCGCGATCGAGACGAATGCAAACACGACGGGCGCCAGGACGGAGACCGGACCTGCATCGCCGCGGCCGACGAGTTTGACCATCGCCGTTGCCAGCGCGGTGAGCCCGAAGGTGAAAGCCCAGACCGAGGCTGTGACACCGGCAGCGAAGATCCACCGTGCCAGCCGCGCGAGCAGCAGGAGCTGCAGCAAGCCGTAGCCGATCAGGCCGTAGACGACGATATCAGGCGGGCCGCTCGTGACGCTTAGATAGGCCGCGGCGCCGACCGTAGGCGGAGCCAGCTGGATGCCCAGCACCGGCCGCAGCGGCGGCGGCATCTCCGGCGCTGTGTAGAGCCTGTGGAGCAGAACGGATTCGATCGCCAACCAGCTCAGGAGGCCAGCCCCGAAGGCGAGGCGGCCCCAGTCTCCGAGCCCGAATGTCGTCAGGCCGATCGCGGTGACATAGGAACCTGCGACCGTCGGCAGATAGAGGACTGGCGTCGTCGCGGCCAGATCGCGCGTGCCCTGCCAGAGGATGCCGGTGCGCCACAGGGCGAAGACCAGAGTGAAGGTCAATCCCGCCGCAAAAAGCGCCACCGCGACGGGGCTGGAATAGGGGTTGGCGGCAATCGCAACCAGCATCGTCGCAACTCCGACCAGCCCGATGAAGCAGCACTGGACCGGGTGGTTCGCCTCCCCGATGGCTTCGCTGCGAGCCGCCAGCCATTTGGCGGCGAAGAGGACAAGGAGAACGGCCCAGACGAAACCGCCTGCCAGCATCAGGGCCTCGCCGATCGCAGCCGGCAGCCCCCAGACCTCATGCGCCGCCCGCCAGCTATTGCCCCACCCGATCAGCCCCAGGACCATGCCGAAGAAGGAGGCGGGGATGGCGAGGGGTTTGCTCATGGATCTGTCCATCCGGGTTGGGCTTTGGGTTGTTCGGCTAGGTGGCTTAATGAGACGCGCGCCTCCGCGAGCGAGGAATATCTCCGCATCTCATCGGCCCGGTCGGGACATGGCGGACCTTAGCGGCAAACCCAGCAGGACCGCAGGACGAAGACGAGGCAATTCGGGACGTGGGCGCGAAACATCCCTGCGCGGGACGTCCCGATTGCCTGTCTTTGCACCACAGACGCGCTCGTGGCTCTCGAAGGGATTTGTCCGAAATCGCCTCGTCTTCGTCCTGCGCGCTGGCCCCGCCCCCTTTAAGGTTCATGCTTCATTCGCGCAGTGGGAAGCGGTCATGACAAGCATCAAGGTCAACGGGGCTGCATATGAGGTCGATGCGGAAGCGGAGACGCCCTTGCTTTGGGTTCTGCGCGATACGTTGGGATTGACCGGGACGAAATACGGCTGCGGCATCGCCCAATGCGGCGCCTGCACTGTACTAATGGACGGTCAGGCCGTCCGGTCCTGCCAGATGCCGCTCGACAGCGTCGGCACCGCGGAAATCCGCACGATCGAGGCGATCGAGCAGGATCCTGTCGGCCATAAGGTCGTCGAGGCATGGGTGGCGCAGCAGGTGCCGCAATGCGGCTATTGCCAGTCGGGACAGGTCATGGCCGCGACCGCGCTACTCAAGCAGACGCCGAAGCCGAGCGATGCGGACATCCAGGACGCCATGACCAATCTCTGCCGTTGCGGGACCTACAATCGGATCGCAGCGGCGATCCATCAGGCCGCTGGTTGAGGAGGGATCGACATGAACATGCTCGCAGCGATCAAGTCCACCAACGCAACTGCGCTGATCCCCGTCGAAGGCGTCGCCAATCTCTCTCGCCGGGGCGTTCTCGGTGGCGCGGCCTCGCTGGTGCTGGGCGCTCTGCTGCCCGCCATCCCAGCGCGCGCCCAGACCGCTCAGGCGGTCAAGCCGGGCACACGCGTTGCCGCCTTCCTGGTCATCGGCAAGGACAACAGCTTCAAGATCCTCAGCCCCTTCGTCGAAGGCGGTCAGGGCATCAACACCGGCATGGCGCAGACGATCGGCGAGGAGCTCGACGTCAACCCGGCCCGCTTCGAGGTGGAATGCGCGCCACCCGGACCCGACTACGCCGTCATCGACGGATTGCGGATGACGGGCGGCAGCTTCTCGACGCGCTCAAGCTACATGCCGATGCGCCGGCTCGGCGCCAGCGCGCGCGAAATGCTCATTCGGACAGCCGCGGCGCGCCTGAAGGTCAAGCCCGACAGTCTCACGACCGAAGACGGCCATGTCGTTCACGCGGCATCCCGTCGGCGCGTAGCCTATGGCGAACTCGCCGAGGAGGCCTTGAAGCTCACCCCCGCCGCCGAGGTGAAGCTGCGCGACCCCGCAACCTTCCGCTGGCTGCGAAAGCCCGTACCCCGGCTCGACGTTCGTGAGAAATCGACCGGAAAAGCGATCTACGCGATCGACCAGAAAGTCGACGGCATGCTCTACGCGGCCGTGCAGCATGCGCCGCATCTCGGCACGAACCCGACCGGGATCGCGAATGAAGACACGCTCAAGGCCATGCCGGGAGTCCATGGCGTGCACCGCTTGCCCGGCGCGGTCGCYGTCACCGCAAACAGCTGGTACCGGGCTCGCAAGGCGGTCGAGGCGGCGGACGTGACCTGGTCCGCGCCGCCTGCGAGTGGCTTCGACGCCGTCGCGGCGGACTACTCTTCGGCGGGCCTGCTATCCAAGCTCAAAGGCAACACCGCCCAGGCCGTCTCGGCCGAAAAGGAGGGCGATGTTGCGGCAGCCTTCGCCAAGGCCGTTAAGACCGTAGAGGCCGAGTACGATGCGCCATACCTCGCTCATGGCCAGCTCGAACCGCCCTCGTCGATCGCGCGCTTCAACGCGGATGGTTCGCTGGAGCTCTGGCTTCCCAACCAGATGCCCGAGCTGTTCCAGTCGGTCGCGGCTCAGGCGGCCGGACTGCCGCCGGAGAAGGTGATCCTGCATTCGCCGATGCTCGGCGGGTTCTTCGGGCGCCATTTCGTCTATGGGCCCGGCAATCCCTTCCAGCAGGCGATCCTATTGGCGAAGGAAACCGGCAAGCCGGTCAAGCTGCTCTGGTCCCGCGAGGAGGAGTTCAAGCGCGACGCGCTGCGCCCGTTGAGCTTCAGCCGCTTCCGGGCCGCGATTGGCCCCGATGGAAAGCCGACCGCCATCCAGGTCCGTACCGTTGGAGAAGGACCGCTGGGACGCTATTTCGGCGCCGGCGCGAAGGGCGGGGTCGACAGCTCCGCGGTCGAGGGCATCGTCGAGAAGCCCTATGCCATCGCGTCCCGCAGCATGGAGTATGTCCGCTTCCCCCATCCCGTGACGATCGCCTTCTGGCGTTCGGTCGGTCACTCGATGAACGATTACTTCTACGAGGGCTTCTTCGACGAGATGGCCGATGCCGGGAAACAGGACCCCTTCCAGCTCCGCATGGAATTGCTGAAGGACAAGCCACGCCATCGGAAGCTGCTGGAGACGGTGGCCGCGATCTCGGGCGGTTGGAAGCGCGGCCCCTATGATGCGGAGGGCGGCAAGCGGGCGCGCGGCGTAGCCATGGCCTCGCCCTTCGGCTCGGAAACAGCGACGATCGCCGAGGTCTCGCTCGAAGCGGGCGAGGTCAAGGTTCACAACCTCTGGATCGCATTCGATCCCGGCAGCATCGTCAACCCCGCGATCGTGAAGTCGCAGGTCGAGTCGGCGGCAGCGCTAGGGCTCTCCGCCACGCTGTTCGAGGAACTCGTCTATGATGGGGGCCTACGCCAGTCTCACAATTTCGATGACTATCCGATCCTGTCCCGAGCCGCGATGCCTCAGGTTCATGTCGAGATCGTCGAGAGCGGAGCGCCGATGGGCGGCGTCGGGGAGCCTGGACTGCCCGGCGTTCCCCCGGCAGTGGTCAACGCGGTTGCCGCCCTGACCGGCCGGCACATCCGAAGCCTGCCTCTGTCGAAGGCGAAATTCGGAAGCTGAGCCGGAGGAGAGAACTCTCTTCGCCGTCGCGGCCCCTGTTCGAGATCAAGCATAGCGAACATCGATAAGGGCGCGCGCCGGTGATGCGATGATATCGCTGCGATCCTGTGTGTTCGGGACCGCGATCGCCATGGTCGTCCCGGGAACCGCCTTCGCAGGTCCCCCGAGATAGGTGTCGAGCTGCTCCTCGGTCCAGGTCAGGCCGGAGCCCGTCATCGCCTTCGAGTAACGAAAACCGGGAGCGCTCGCCGCCGGGCGACCGACGACGCCGGCGAGTCCGGGTCCGATCTTGTTCTGGCTCCCGGCCGCATGGCAGGCGGAGCAGCGGGAGAACAACGTCTTTCCCTTTGCCGCGTCGCCCTCCGCATGCGCGAGACCGGCACTCCCCACAAGGCAGGCGATCAGCAGAAGTCGTTTTCCCAGCATCATGACTCATCCCTCTCTCAAAGACCGGCCACTGCGGCCGCGATCCGGATGCGGATGAGGTTAGGCGGCAGCCGAATGCAGCCCGAGGACGAAAACACGCTGTTTCGGGACGCAAAGATATTCCATCACCGGCTTGAAGCTGGGTGAGGCCACCGCGCTCTGGCCGCCACCGGCGATCCGAGCGAAGCAGGTTACGCTTGCGGCGCTCAGCCTGAGTGAGGGCGTGGATCTGACCGACGTGAAGGCGAGGATGACTGCTCCGTTGATGGCAATGTCCTCGGCCGCCCTTTTTACAGCGGTAAGATCCCTCCAAGCTCAGTTGAGAGCGCGACGTGCGTCCAGATAGGCGATGACATCAACGAGCCCGGCCACGGTCTGCAGCTTCTCGATCGGCCGGGCATTGAGGGGGATGTTCGCGCTGGCAAGCCAGCTTGCGGCGATCTCATCGTCACCGCCGACAATTGCATCGAGCGAGCGAAACAACTGCACGAAAAGGACGGCAAGCTCGAACGGCTTTGTGCCAGGCTCAAGTGCAGAGCCGCCGCGCCTGATGCGCGAGATTGTAACCTCACTGACGCCGATGATCGCGGCAAGCGTCTCGGAGCTGATCTTGAGCTGGTCCGCTGCCCGAATAGCGGCTTTGGTGACGACCGCGCCCGATTCAGCAGATGAAACAGGGAAATGTTGACCTGGCACGACAATTCCTTTTCTCGGATAAGGACGACGGCGCCCGTTAGCGTAAGAGAGACAACCCCGAGCGGCGCGGGCCTAGCCGGGCCAAGGCCAGTATCATTGCCCGAACCTAGACCTCGACGATACAGTCGATCCGGAAACCCGGGTTCTCTCTTAATCCATCGCGCGGGTAACCGGCCTGGTTGGCAAACACCCGCGTTTGCCCGACTAGGTAATCGTGAGAGCCGTGATCGTGCCCATGGATCCACAACTCCGGCCTGGTGGCCTCGATCAGCCAACCGAGATTCGACACGAATGCCGGAGACAGTGATCCACCCTGATGTCGCGGCTGCACCGAGCCTGGATGCGGCGCATGGTGGGTTACGACCACAGTGGGCCCGCCGTGCTGCCGCTCGAGTTCCTGCCTCAGATAATCGCGGTCTTTGCGATGTTCGGCGGCCGCGTGCCACGGCATGAACCGGGCATGGTGGCCACTGTCCTCTCGATATCGGATCAGGCGGTGGTCGTTCATCTCGTCCCCAGCCGTGATCATTGATGGCTTCGGAGTGCCTAGCAACCGGTAGTCGGTCCAGAGGATCGCACCGACAAAGCGGACCCCGTCGATGACAACGGCGCGCCTGTTCAGCAGCAGGATCCCTGCTTCGTCAGCGGCCGCCTGCCCTTTGGCGAGCTCGGACTTCATTTCATGATTGTAGAATTCGYGGTTGCCGGGGGACGTAGACGATCGGTCGACCTTTCAGCGCGCCGGTGTCGCGCTCTTGCGCGAGCCATTCGACCGCGGCGGTGACCGGCTGATGGATGTCGCCAGCGAAGACCGCGGCGTCGAATCCGGCAGGTCGGCGGGGAATGCGAACGGCCCGAACTCCAGATGGATGTCCGACATGACAAGCAGACGCATCCGAAGACCTTCGTAGCAGGAGGAACGCGTCACGCTCGGCGGCGCAACCGCCCTGAGGCGATGTATGCAGGCAGGAAGGAGCGAAGCGGCCCCAATGACCAGTCAGCAGGTTAGATGCTGGCGTTGGCTGAGACTGTCAGTAGCAATTCGTGGTTGGGGGAGCGCCAGAACGCGTACCGCGCGGCGAGAGGCAAGCGGCTAAACGCCCGAAATAGCCGGTATCGCCATCGCCTGCGCGAGCAATAATACTGCGAATTTGATATCGGAATTGTAATATTCGCAAATAAAAAACCGGCGTGCTGAATTTAAATCGCGCACAATTACCCCCGCGAATTTCCGCCGCACCGCGGGGGACCGCATAACATTACACTCAAACAGAGTCAAGATACCTACGATCGATTCCTTGATCTGGGAAATTTTGAACAATCTCAGAATGTTGCAGCTAGAATCGAACCCAACCGCTCGACTTCGAACCCCTAGCACCGCGGCTCAAAGCGGTAGCGCGGCAAGCTGAGCTTGAGGGTCCACCGCTCGAAAGAATCGACTCGACGGGAGGCCGCTACTTGCTGATCCTGATTTCGCGAGCCGCGCAATTCAGCTTCCAAGCTCGCAAACAACAAAAAAGCGCCGGCGAAAGCCGACGCTTTTGCAATGAAGTTCGTTGGCGAGAGACCCTAGGAAAGTATCGAGCCCCCGAACTTCACCATCTCAAAGGCTGGCGCCGATGAGCTCCGAACTCTCTTGCAACCTAGGTAACAGGTCAAGCGGTTTCGGCGCTTGCGGCCAAAAGGAGGTCGCGTGTCAAACTTGGAGTTTCGAACAAGTCAGCTAGATGCTGACGAGCCCTGGGCCGTCCAGATCAAGTTCTGCGAGTTGCGATCGCTCGTCGCGATCGATTTAGCATCAGAGCGTTCGATCGCTGCGGTATCCGCCCCTACTCCACCCTCTGTCCAAGACTACGTCGCGTTGATTGCCGAGCTTCCTCCTAAGTTGGGCAATGCGCCAGCCGGCTCACTTTCGGGGCTTATCGTTCTGAAGCCGGACCTTGTGACGACCGATCCCAGAATAGCCGCGATCTGCCGCGTTCTGGGCATCGCCCGAATTTTCCAAGGAGCCGCCCGAACGGAGGCCGAGCGATTGGCCGTTGCCGTGCCCGGTTCTGAAGCGGAGGGCATCGCAATGTAAAACCGCGCCCAGAACGAAGAAAGCACTTCGACGGCAATCGAAGTGCTTTCCCGTAGAAATCCTTCGCTCCTAGCGGCCTTCAGAACCTCGGAGCGATTCCCATACCCGGCGACAGCCGACTTGGTCATTCGTGTGTACCTGCGAGCGCGAGCGCGTGCAAGCAGTTTCGCACGAATACTGAGATCGCGGTGGCGCGCCTACCGAACGAATAGATCTCATGAACCCAATTGTTGAAATTGCCCCCTCGCCGGCGCCGATCGTCTATTTGCCAGGCGAATCTCGATCCTCGCGCAACGTTCACTCGAAAAGCCGTGGCGCCTGCCGGCCCAGCATCATTGCAGGCAGCGTCCCCTACGAGCTGATGTGTGAGAGCGGCTTGGAGCGCGACGTCGCCCTCGTCCTCTCGACCTGTCCAGATATTGCGGACATCGTCGAGCAGCCGCCCGCGATAGACTGGACCGACGCCGCAGGAACGAGGCGGCGATACACGTTCGACTTCCTGCTAACCCTCCTGTCCGGCTGCAAGATAGCTGTAGCCGTGAAGCCGTGGGAAAAGGCGCAGCGCGAAGGTCTCGATCATAAGCTGAGGTCCATGGCCCTGCAGCTTCCAGGCGGGTTCGCCGACTACGTTAAGCTGATCACCGACCGGGACATCTCGCTAGACCTGGTACACAACGCCAAGTTGATCCGCCTGTCTCGTCGAACCTCCAATCCGGTCCATGATGCGGCGGTTTCAACTCTTCTCGCCAAGACCCCTCAATCCACCGTTGGGCAAATCGTCCAAGCCAGCAAACTCGAGGGTGAAGGCTTCCAAGCGGTCATCCGCCTGATTGCTAGCGGCAAGGCTCGCCTCCTCAACGACGAGCGGATTAGCTACGCCGCTCGGATCGGTCTGGTCACCGCCTCGAATGACGAGGAGCTTGCGTGATGTCGACCGAATTCACACCCCGCTTCAACCTCGCATTCCAGGATCGCCTGGTCATCGACAACATCGCGTACAAGCGCAGGTCTCGGCTTGCACACGGCTATGTCCTTGAACGCGTCGAAGATCCGGACGTCGTCCAGAAGTTCACCGATCGCGAGCTGTTTGAAGCCTCTCTGAAGGAGGGCTTTCGTTTCGATCGAGGAGCGTTCTCCCAAAGCAAGGCCTTTGCTACGAGCCAATCGTTCGATGAATTCATCGGCTCGCTTCCTCACAGGGAGCAGGAAAAAATCCTGTGGCGAGCAGAGTTTTGCCGCGAGCTCGAGAAGTTGCGGGTCGAACGCAAGACAACGTTGTCCGATTCTGCGCTTAAGCGCATCGCACCGGAAATCGTGCAGAAGCTGCATGAGACGCAGCTGAAGCGATCCGCAAAACGAAACGCCGAGGGCGTCGCAATTCGCCTCCAGGCGGGCGATCAACTTCCGGGCATGCCAAAGCCACCAAGCCCCCGAACAGCGCGCAAGTGGCGATCGTGGTACATCGAAGGAGGTCAGCGGGCGATTGCGCTCCGCCATCGCCGGATCAATAGCGGCAATCGGGTGACGGAACGGCTCAGGCTCGAAGAGCGCAAGCTCCTCCTTGAGTTCGCCCATCGGTATATGAGCGAGACCAGGCCGACGATCCGGGACGTTCATCGCCTGATGAAGGCCCATATCGATCTTGAGAACGTAAAGCGGCTCGCGGCCGGAGAACTCGCTCTACGTGTCCCGAGCTACCAACGCCTCGCGCAGGAGATCCGCTCGTTTCCCGAGTTCGACACGTACGCTTGTCGACACGGCTTGGACGCCGCGAAAAGGCGTTTTCCCGCAGTCCTCAATGGCGTCGATGTCGAGCGGCCGCTGCAGCGTGTGGAACTCGATGAATGGCGGATCAACCTTCAGGCGCTGTGCGCCGATCTTGGGATCCTCGACAAGCTCTCCGACAGGCTTCGTTCAGAGATCGCATCTGTACGACCGTGGCTCTGCGCCGCCCTCGACTGCGCAACGCGAGTGGTCCTCGGCTTCAAGATCGGGCTGACCCCGACCACCGACTTGGCGATCGATACGCTCGAAATGGTCGTCTCACCAAAGGCCCCTTACGCCTTAGCAGCGGGAGCCCTATCGCGGGAAGATTTCTACGGGAGCCCCGAAACTATCGTGACCGATCAGGGGGCTGCCTTCATGTCGCTTCGCTTCCGCCGCGCCGTCATCGATCTTGGCGCAGACGCGGAGGCACCGCCCGCCGGAATCCCGGCGCTGAGAGGCCGCGTCGAACGCTTCTTCAAGACGGCTGGGACGCAGGCCCTGAGTCCGTTCACCGGAAGGACATTCGAATCGATAGCAGCAAAGGGTGACTATGATCCGATCGCTCGCATCAGCCTAACGCTGCCGGAACTCTGCGATGTCATCACCCGCTGGGTCCTCGATATCTATCACAACAGCCCGCACTCCGGGCTTGGCGGTGAGACGCCAGCCAATTGTTGGAAGCGACTGGTCAAGACCTACGGGATCACCCCTCCTCCGGACCGTCATACCCGCCGCGTCGTGTTTGGCGCTGAATCCCAATGCTGCCTGACGCCTCGTGGCGTCAGGGTTCTTGGGCTGCATTTCAACTCGCTCGAGCTGCAGGAGCTCCATCGGAAACACGGAGGTATCAGGCTTCCGGTCCGCCTCGATCATATGGACCTGTCGCATGTCTCTGTCCGACTCCACGATGGCGGGTGGTTGGTGGTACCTAATAGCCGGCCCTGCTTCGACGGCGTCTCGCTCGACATCTGGCTCGCGGCCGAGGCCGACTTGCGTCGTCGCTTCAAGGCTCAAACCGAGCTCGACGACCAGATTGTCGCGCAAGCGGTCAAGGACGCCTGGGATTTGGCTAGGGCTGCCGGCGAGAGGGCTTCCATTCTTTCGACACGCCCGACTCCGGAACAGTTGGCACACACCGAGAAAGAGATCGGCTTCGGGTTCAAGCGTGCTGTGCAACTGCCGCCCGACACGAAACCGATCAATCAGGATCTCACGAGCGGTGCAATTCCGGCTGCGAACCATGCGGTCGCGAACAGCCCTACCCCGGATCAGCCGACGCCCCCTCCGCGCCGCTTCACCATCACGGACTGATGCCATGTCTATCGAATCCGATTTCCACGTTATCGACCTGCTCCGGTCGTCTCTCTCCGAGCCACAGCGCCGTCTGCTTGACGTGCGGGAGCGCCTGAAAGGCCGGTACATCCAGACGGATTGGGACGATGATCTCCGTGCCAAGTTCGACACGCTTCTCAGATCTGTTCTCTCGCGCAGAATCGTGGCGGGATGGCCTCTTCCCGAAACACGGCTTGAAGCAAGATGCCTCGTCGTGACCGGCGAGGCGGGAACTGGCAAGACGGAGTCTCTCGACCGGCTTTTTCGGACGCATCCGGTTCTCCAACCCCGGGGAGAGCAACGCTCCCCCCTCATTCGCGTGACCGTGCCGGCTCCCTGTACGTTAAAGACGCTCGGGCGGGAGCTGTTGAGAGCACTTGGCTATCCGCTGTCCCGGGAACTGGCGGACCACATCATCTGGGCTCGTATCCATGAGTTGCTGCCTGCCGCCGGCGTCCTGCTCATCCATCTCGACGAGATGCATAATCTGACAGACGGCGCGAACTCGCTGCAGCTGGACAATATCCGCAAGGCCCTCAAGGGGCTCATGGTCTCACCTGACTGGCCGGTTGGACTAATCATCTCGGGTTTGCCCGGTCTCGTCCCTGAGATGCGACGCGTCGACGAGATCCGCAGGCGTGGCCAATTCGTCTCGGTCCCTCTGCTGCAATTGCCCCGCGATTTGGACATGATTGAAGGCCTCATCCTTGGCTTGGCAGAAGTTGCGAACGTCGAAATTAGCAACGCACAGCCGACAGAGATCGCCCCTCGCCTCATCCATGCCGCGCTTTACCGCCTAGGCGTCGCCATCGAACTCATCCACGAGGCGATCGAACATGCCCTTGCGGAGAAAAAGCCTCTGGGGACAGAGCAGTTCGCGACCGCCTTCACCGATCGAACTGGATGCGCCTCCCCGATGAACCCTTTCATCGCGTCGGGTTGGGCAGAACTCGATTGCACGCTCGTGCTTGCCAATGAGCCTCCGGTCGACCCGGAGTGGCAGCCCTTGTCCAAAGCCCGCCGCGGACGCGGCAGCAAGAAGGGCGGCCGGTCATGACATCTCTGTATCCGACGTTGAAGCCGCGAACGGGCGAGTCTCCGGCGAGCCTTGTTTCGCGTCTCGCGCTGCTCCATCGGTCGCAGAGCGTCCGCGTCTTCTCCCTCGATATGGGCTTCCAGCAGCAGGAAATAGTCGACGGCGACCCAGGAGCACTGGCGCGCCTAGCCCATCTCGTTGATGAAACTCCTGCCGTGATCTCACGATGGGCGATCATCCGCCATGAGGGGCACTACGAGTATCGCGGCCAGACCTTCTCCAGATCATCCCTTCGGCGGGCGCGCCAAATGGCCTGCCCACGCTGCCTGACGGAAGATCTCGAGACCGGCCCCTCCTGGAACGTGAGCGCACGCGCCGACTGGCTTTTTCAGCACTCACGCATCTGCATGGTTCACCACGTCGAACTCGTGTGCGTTGCTCATACCGACGATCCCTCGCTGGTGCACGACTTCGCGCGAAGCGCGGCTGCTGCGATCCCCCGTATGGTGCAACTGGCCGCCGAAGCCGTTAGCCGCACCCCGACGCGCTTTGAGCACTATGTGCAGCATAGGCTGGACGGGCGCGCCGGGAGCCCCTGGCTGGACTCTCTGCCCTGCTACGTTGCGATTAAGACCTGTGAAGTCGTCGGCGCGGTCATCCAGAGGGGCCGACACGTCACGCTGAAAGAACTGAGCGATGAAGACTGGCGCAGCGCAGGAGAAGCTGGATTCGACCTGGCCATTGGCGGGCCCAAGCGCGTCAGGGAGCTTCTGCATGATCTCTGGACGGCRCATGTCGGTTCGCATGGGCACAGTGCAGGGCCGCAAGCATGGTTCGGTCGGCTCTTCAAATGGCTGTATTCGCTTCGGGAAGACCCGAATTACGACTGCATCCGCAACCTCATCATTGACTTCGTTGCGGATACGGCCCCCGTAAGTCCTGAGGATCTTCTTTTCGGCAAGCAGATCGTGACGGAGCGGCGCCTCCATTCGGTCTCCACGGCAAGCAGCGCAACCGGGCTTCACCGTAAGCGTCTCCGGCGCGTGCTTCGCGCATCCGGCATCCTAACCGCCAGGTCCGATCACCTCACGGATAACGTGGCAACGTTCTCGTCTGAGGCTGCCGTGCCGGTCCTCGACAAACTTCAGAACGCACTTACTCAGAAGCAGGTCGAGACCAACCTGAACTCTGGTCGCGTACACACGAAACTGCTGGTTGATCATGGCTTCATTCAGCCAATGGAAGGCCATGAACGGCTCGAGCTTGGCGATCAGTGCTACGACCGTCGCGAGCTCGACGAATTTAAGATGCGGCTATTCACCAACGTCGTTTGGGTCAAAGAACCAGAGTGGCCCCAGATGACGATCGCCGCTGCCGCGAAACGTACCTGCTGCTCAGCAATGGAGATTGTAAGACTAATCCTGGACCGCCGGCTCCGTTGGGTCGGTTCATGGACCGCTACGACCGGTTTCCCGTCTCTGTTGGTCGATGTCACCGAGGTGAAAAGACTCATACGCAGTGAAGACAGCGATCATCTTACGATGGGCCAAGCGGCAGACATGCTCGGCACAACAGATCGGGTTCTGAGCGCACTCGTCGAGAGTAAGGCGCTATCGAGCGAGAGGCGCATAAGTCCCAAAAACCGCTGTCCCTACGTCGCCGTCCCTCGAAAAGCCGCCGAAGCGTTCAAGGCTCAGTTCGCATCACTCCATGAACTCGCGCGCGGCCGCTCCAAGCACATGCCGATCCTGAAACGAGAATTGGCGTCGAGGGGCATCGAACCGGCTTTGACGCATAAACAGGTCATGGCTTCGTTCTATCGGCGGTCTGAAATTCCTCCGGATCTCTAGGTTCCCGCCCCTTTCGGCTGAGAAGAGCCTGGCTCCTTTGGCCGGGCTCTTTTTTTTGCTCTGACGCGGTCCGTACGCACAATTATGCGGAAGTACTATCCCTCAATTTGCGGAACTTAGCCTGCAGAAGTCCCTCGTCGCCGTTGAATGATTTCAAGATCTTATGTCATTGCCTGCGGAAACATTATGCCTGCCTCCTCAGATTGTGAAGAGAGAGGCATAACCTTGCCTTGATTTTAGAAAAAGTTCCGCAATCAGATTTGCGCCGCCCGGCCATCAAGCCGGGCGGCGCTTTGCTTTTCAGCCGATCAGAAAGGGCACTCGGCGTCGCTGGCTTCCAACGGCCGGAACGCGGCGCGCCGGCCGGCATCCGTCAGGCCTGAGCTAAATGTGAGGTCGAAGACGATGACATCGCAATCGCCGAAGCATACCGTTCTCATGTCGATACACAGGCACGAGAGGCTAAAATGTCTGCTTCCAGCGCTCCACGAAGGCCGACAGCCGGATAGCCGGAACTGGCCCTTACCGGACTCTGCCAGCGTCAGGTTTCGGGCGTTCTAGCTCAGAGACCGGGCCGCGCTGTCGGATATGAATCGGTGGTGACGTTATTCATCGCCGTCTCGACACAAGTCATATGAATCCCAAGGTTTGAGAGCAGGCCCCTAGCTGCAACTGAGAGTCGCAGCGCGACATAATTTGGGGGAAGATTCAGTAGTCGCCGCGACGATTTCCGCCCGCCTCTGGCAACGATCCTCAGGATCGGAAGTCAGCCCGCCGCGGCAGCTTCCCGGAAGCGGTTGACGAAATCTTCAAGAGTGGCGCGATCCGTGTCCGAGATCGCCCAATAAGTGAATGCCCCGTCGGCCCAGCGGATCAGGGAAAAGCCGCCGGCGGCCCGCTCGGCCCCAGCCGGTATGGAGGCGGTTCTGCCGTCCTGTGGTGCGGCCACGAGGGTGATCAGATGCTCACGGTGCTTATAGACGAGAGCCGGAACCGGCTTGTCCGCGATCACCTCGACACGGCCGCCCAGGAGCGAAAAGCCATCCTTTGCGAGGTCGGGCGCCGCGGGCGACAGGCCGATGCGGGCGTCGAGCCAAGGCTTGACCGTATGTCGGTCCGACGAGGCGACATCCACCGGGCTTGCGGCCAGCAGGCTGCGGCGATGGCTGCTGGCGACGGCGGCAGCGAAGCTGTCCGGCGCGTTGCGTGTCATCGCCCATTGGGTCAGCCCGCTCGTCAGAACAGCGGTGACGAGGATCGAGGCCGCCATGGCACGCCAGCCAAGCCAAGCGGAGTGGGCAGATGCTGGCCGTGCCGCCGCCTGGGGGGCAACGCCCAGCGCAGCGATGCGGGCCTGGAACGCATCGCTGACGCCGGGGCGAGGCAGGTTGCGAACAGCAGTTTGCAGGGCGGCAATGCGAGCGTGCTCGGCCGCGAGCGCCGGATCATCCGCCAGTCGTCGCTCCAGAGCCAAGGTCGTGGCGGCGTCGAGCTCGCCATCGACCAGGGCATGAAGCAGCAACTGAAGGTCCGCAGGATCCGACGGCAATTCCATATTTTCTCTCATCGGCTCCCCCCGAGCTGCGCCGCAAGCAGTGCGCGCGCCCGCGACAGCCGCGACATCACGGTGCCCAGCGGCACATGGAGCATCGCCGCGATCTCCCGGTAGGCGAGGCCGTTGACGTCCCGCAGCACGAGAACCTCGCGAAACGGGTGCGGCAGCAGCGTGATCGCAGTTTCAAGCGCGGCCGCGTCCGCCTTGGCGATCAAGGCCGCCTCCGGCGTGCCGGCATCCGTGTCGGCGTTGGCGGCCAATGCGTCGAGATCGGCGAGGTCGCCGACGGCGACGATGCGGCGCGGGTGATTTCGCGCGAGCCAGGCATAGGAGGCATTGCGCACGATCGTCAGCAGCCAGGCACGCGCATTACCGCCCGCATAGGTAGCCAGTCCCTTATAGGCCTTCAGGCAAGCCTCCTGCACCACGTCCTCAGCGTCATCGGCATTGCCGGTCAACCAGCGGGCAAGCGCCAGCGCATCGGAGAGATGGGGAAGAACCACCTCGCTGAAGCGTTCCGCCGAGGTCTTGCCGGTCAACACCGCGACATCATCCGCTTCTCCGGGCACAACGCATCTCACGGAGTGACGGTGATGGTACCTTGCATATGCGGATGAAGCGCGCAGAAATACGGAAAATCACCCGGTTTCGTGAAGGTAAAGACGTAGGAATCCCCGGTGTCGAGCGCCTTGGACCGGAACGAGCCGTCATTCGCCACGACGACATGGGGAATGTCGTCGTCGTTCTGGAAGGTCACAGTCGCCCCGGCCTTCACCGTGAGCACCCCGGGGGCAAAGGTGAAGTTGTCGATCTTGACGCGCGCGGCATCCGCGGCCCGCAGAGGGGCCTGCGCCATAAAGACGATGCCGAGACAGACAAGGGCGCAGGCAAGCGGTCGGGGGCTGACGTTTATGCGGATCATGGGAGGCATCCTTCTATGCGCCGCGCGGTTCAGGGGCCTGAGAGGGTGCTGTCGATGATCGCGAGCTCCTCCTTGCCTCGCTTCACCGCGACCTGGGTGATGCCGAGAAGAGAGCGCAACTGGCCGGCCGGCACGGTCATCGGCCCCGGTGATGGCGCGGTGCCGGGTGCAGGCTGCGGGAAAGCGGTCGAAAGGGCCGTGTGGAAAGTAACGTTGCCYTCCACCTTCTGCATGATCTGGTGRATGTGGCCGTTGAGSAYGGTGACCGAGCCGAAGSGCTTGAGCAGAGCCAACGCCTGCGCCGCATCGTCGGTGCCCCAGCCCCATTCCGGGTAGACCGCCCAGAGCGGGATATGGGCGAAGACGACGATCGGCGTCGAGGCGCCGACGGCTTTGAKGTCGTCGGCCAGCCAAGCGAGCTGGTCTGCCCCGAGATTGCCGAGGCCCCCGGCCTTGAGATTGACGACATTGACCAGGCCGATGAAATGCACGCCGTTCTGGTCGAAGGAATACCAGCCCGCGCCCTTGGTGCCCGCGCCGTAGCGGTCGAGATAGGCGCGGCCGTTGTTCTCGTCGATGATGTCGTGCTCTCCGGGCACATAATGCACGTCGTATCCGGCGCTGCCGATGATCTGCCCGGCTGTGTCGAACTGCGCAGCCGTGGACAGATGGGTGATGTCGCCGGTGTGGATCATGAAGGAGGGCTTTTCGGGCAAGGCTCGAACCTTGCCGACGGCTTCCTTCAACGTGTCGATGGCGTGCGGGTTGGCTGCCTTGTCGAAACCGATATGGCTGTCCGAGATCTGCAGGAACGTAAACCCCGTCGCCGCCTCGGCTGCGCTGGCCTCGCCGAGCAGGCCGAGCGACACGGGCACGCCGCCCGAAACCGTCCAGAGGACGCCGGTACCCGCCCAGATCATGCACTCGAGGGCGTGCCGGCGGTCGATACGCTCGTCATCGTTGCGGTGCTGGGTCATGTCGATCTCCTGCGTCGCCACCAGTGGCAGATGCTGAGGAGATCGGCAGAGCGGCGGGTTTATTCCCGTCCGTGCCGCATCACATGTTCACAGGGGCGTGATGAAGCCAGCTTGCGGTCGTGTCGTTGCGGCGTTCCGGAGGTCCGTTCTTGGGCGCTGCGCCGGTTTCCGCTTTTGAAAACTATGAACTTGGCGCTGGGCTGAATGATTGAGCCTCAGAGCCGGAGCTGCTTCTCGAAGAAATTCTTCTAGCATTTGCGCGCTGCCGCGGTTGGCCCCGGCCGCCTGCGTCTGCATTGACATAGCGCGGATCCAGTTCGGTGCCGACCAAGCCCGCTAGGGCGACCGCCATCTGGCCCTTGAGGACGATTGTCATGAAATTATACCAGATGTCGCTGGCAGCGGCCGGCGGATACGCCCTTGGGCGTGCTATCGTCGCTGCCCGGCCCGACCCTGACAACCAGATTGTCAATATCGTCAGCGTCCGTCTTGCCCCAGAGCCCTAGCGTCCGCTTTTGGGCAAGGCGCAAAGGTCAGCTAGTGGCCCTCAGCGGACTCTGCCAACGTCCACTCCCGGGGCGTTTCAGTTCGGCACCCAGTAGGAGAGCCGGTTTTAGCCCTTGGCTGACATCTGGAATGTCAGCCCTTGGCTGACATCTGGAATGTCCGTTATCAGGCGGTGGGCCATCCGATCCATGGTTACGACTGCGTGAGCGTTGCCTTGCGATTGGGCTACGGTCCGCGCGAGCATCGACATTAGACTTCTGGTCTCTCAAGAATTCGGCATGCGAATTCGTCAAGCTGCACGGACCATCGCGCGCGGGCTGGCCACATGCTCTTTGAGCACCGTTTCCAAGGAATCGACCTCCTGAAGCCGCACATCGTAGCTCCACAGATCCGCGATAGACTGTAGCACCTGCGCAGCGGCCTTATCCTGGAGCAGGCAGCCGTTCACGACGCTGTGGCGCAGGAGCAGGCGCCGATCGCCGGCGAGGTCGACATCGACGATCTCAATATTGGGATCGGTCCAGCTGACATCGTATTCGCGGGCGAGCTGGCGCCGAATGCGGCGATAGCCGCGCTCGTCATGGATCGCCGAGATCACCACGCCCTCGGTTTGAGCCGGGTCGTCGCAAAGGCTGAACACCCGCATCTGCCGCATTAAATGCGGGCTGAGGAACTGGCTGATGAAGCTCTCGTCGCGGTAGTTTGCCCAGACGTCGCGCAGGACGGCCATCGCGTCGCCGCTCCCGGCAATCTCCGGAAACCACTCGCGATCCTCCTGCTCGGGCGCGGTGACGATCCTCTCGATGTCCTGCATCATCGCGAAGCCGAGCGCGTAGGGGTTGAAGCCCGGGAATCTCGGATCGTCATAGGCCGGCTGGAACACGACGTTGGAATGCGACCTGAGGAACTCGAGGAAGTTCCCGTCGCTGATTGCCCCGAGCTCATGGAGCCGCGTCATGATGCGGTAGTGGACATAGGTCGCGGTGCCCTCGTTCATCACCTTGGTTTGGCGCTGAGGGTGAAAATACTGCGCGATTTGGCGAACGATCCTCAGGATTTCGCGCTGCCAAGCATGCAGCCGCGGAGCCGATTTTTCTAGGAAGTACAGAAGGTTATCCTGCGGCAGGCCGAGCGCGGTGCGCCGTCGCTCGAGACTGATATTGGAGATGCTCTTGCTCGGGCCCGCCGGCACGGTACGCCAGAGGTCGTTGAAGATCTGCTCCTCATGGGCGCGGCGGTCCCGCTCGCGCTGTTCCTCTTGGCGCAGGTCGAGCTTGCTCTTGCCGGGATGGCGGTGGACGCCGTGGGACATCAGGGCATGGGCCGCGTCCAGCGTCCGCTCGACGGCGACCTGACCGTAGCGCTCCTCGCAACGCGCGATATAGCCTTTGGCGAAGTCGAGATAGTCGAGAATACCCTCGGCGTCGGTCCAGGTCTTGAACAGGTAGTTGTTCTTGAAGAAGTGGTTATGGCCGAAGGCGGCATGCGCGATGACGAGCGTCTGCATCGTCGCCGTGTTCTCCTCCATCAGGTAGGAGACGCAGGGCGAACTGTTGATAACGATCTCGTAGGCGAGATCCCTCAGTCCCTTGCGGTACAACGCCTCGTGATGGGCGAAATGTTTGCCGAACGACCAGTGCTTGTAGAACAGCGGCATGCCGGTCGACGAATAGGCGTCGAGCATCTGCTCGGCCGTAATCACCTCAATCTGGTTGGGGTAGACGTCAAGGCCGAGCTCGCCGAGCGCGATCTGCTCGCAGGCGTCGTGGATGCGCTGCAGCGTGGCGAAGTTCCAGTCCGCCCCGTCGAAGAGCCGCTCCATCGGGGCAACGCTCATGACGCGACCCTTTCGCGTCCCTGGCCGCGTTGAAAGAGCTCGCGAAAGACCGGGAAGATCTCGCCGCGATGGCCGACCCTGCGGATCGAGAGCGGCGCGCCCTCCATGCGCAGCTTGTCGTAGAGCTTCCACAAGGCAGATTGGGACGAAGACCCGCGATCGGCGTCGCCGACCTCCAGATAGGCGAAATACTGGCTGACCGGCAGGATCGCCTCCGTCAGCAAGCGCTCGGTGGCCGCCTCGTCTGAATAGGAATTGTCGCCGTCCGATGCCTGAGCCGCGTAAATGTTCCAGTCCTCCGGCGAATAGCGCTTCGCGATGACCGAGCGCATCGCCTCGAGCGCGCTCGAGACCAGCGTTCCGCCGGTCGCGGGGCTGTGGAAGAACGTGTTCTCGTCGACCTCCTCGGCCCGGTCGGTATGGCGGATGAAGACAAGGTCGACATGGCGGTAGCGCTGCGACAGGAAGATGTAGAGCAGCATGTAGAACCGCTTGGCGAGATCCTTCATGTGCTCCGTCATGGAGCTGGACACATCCATCAGGCAAAACATCACGGCCTGCGCGACCGGCTTCGGCTCGTTCTCGTAGCGGCGGTAGCGGACATCGACGGGGTCGATATAGGGAATGCGCCGCACCTTGGCTTCGAGCGCCTTGACCTTGTCTTCGAGCACCAGGCGCAACCCGTCCTCTTCACAGGCGGCGATCTCCGCCTCCAGCCGCGCGATCGCCTCGGGGTTCGGGCGGCGAAGCGCCATCCGGCGCATCATCGCAAGCCGCGTCGTGCGGTTGACCGCGATATTGGCCGGCGAGCCCGAGACCGAGTAGCCGGCGCGAACGGGGCTTTCATGCTCGGTCTCGGTGAGCCGCCGCTTGGCGAGATCGGGCAGTTCGAGATCGTCGAGGAAGACGTTGAGAAACTCCTCGCGGGTCAGGACGAAGCGGAAGGCGTCCTCGCCTGTTCCCTCGCCGGCCTTGTCGGGCTTGCCGCTGCCGCCTCCTCCCGAGCGCGGCAGCACATCGCCTTCGATGAAGGTCTTGTTGCCGGGCAGCACACGGTCATGCGTGCCCCCGCTCCCCCGACGAAGGCTTGGCTCCTCCATCCCGTCCAGCGGGATGCTGACTTCTCCGCCGTCCAGCACGTCCCGGATATTGCGGCTCTGCAGCGACTGCTTCACCGCCTGTTGTACGACGCCCTTGGCCCGGCGCAGAAAACGCTGACGATTCTCGAGAGCCTTGCCGCGTGGGTTCAGGCGTCGGTCGACAATGTTCATGATGGCTCCCGCGCCTGGCTCAGCCAGCCTGCTTCACGCGCATGTACCATTCGATCAAACGCCGGACCTGGCGTTCGGTATAACCACGCTCCACCATGCGCGAGACGAACTCGCCATGTTTCTTCTCGCTCTCGCCGTCCTTCTTCGAGCCGAAGGAGATGACCGGCAGCAGGTCCTCGACCTGTGAGAACATCCGCTTCTCGATGACTTCGCGGATCTTCTCATAGCCGGTCCAGGATGGATTCTTGCCGCCATTGCTCGCCCGCGAGCGCAGGCAGAACTTGACGATCTCGTTGCGGAAATCCTTCGGATTGGCGATTCCCGCCGGCTTCTCGATCTTGGTCAGCTCCTGGTTGAGGAGTTCGCGGTCGAGCAACTGGCCGGTGTCGGAATCCTTGAAGTCGACATCCTCGATCCAGGCGTCGGCATAGTCGACATAGCGGTCGAACAGGTTCTGCCCGTAATCCGCATAGGATTCGAGATAGGCTTTCTGAACCTCGTGCCCGATGAACTCCGCATAGCGCGGAGCAAGCTCGGCCTTGATGAATTCGAGATAGCGCTTCTCGGTCTCGTCGGGCAGTTGCTCGCGGCGGATGGCCTGTTCCAGCACATACATCAGATGCACCGGATCGGCGCCGAGCTCGATCGTGTCGTGGTTGAAGGTTGCCGCCAGGACCTTGAAGGCAAAGCGCGTCGAGATGCCGTCCATGCCTTCGTCCATGCCGGCGGCGTCACGATATTCCTGGACGCTGCGGGCTTTCGGGTCGGTCTCCCGCAGGCTCTCGCCGTCATAGGCGCGCATCTTGGCGAACAAGGTCGAGTTCTCGTGGTTGCGCAGCCGCGAGAGAACCGAGAACCGCGCGAGCATCGAGAGAGTTCCTGGCGCGCAAGGCGCTTTGCTGAGCGCCGAGCCCTCGATCAGCTTCTCATAGATCTTCTGCTCTTCGGTCGGCCGCAGGCAGTAGGGCACCTTGATGACGCAGATCCGGTCGATGAAGGCCTCGTTGTTCTTGTTGCTCTTGAAGCTCTGCCATTCCGCCTCGTTGGAGTGGGCGAGGATGACGCCGGAGAAGGGAATGGCGCCGATGTTCTCGGTGCCGATGTAGTTGCCCTCCTGCGTCGCCGTCAGCAGGGGATGCAGCATTTTGATCGGCGCCTTGAACATCTCGACGAATTCGAGAACGCCCTGGTTGGCGCGGTTGAGGCCGCCCGAATAGCTGTAGGCGTCGGGGTCGTTCTGGGAGAAGTTCTCGAGCTTGCGGATATCGACCTTGCCGACGAGCGACGAGATGTCCTGGTTGTTCTCGTCGCCGGGCTCGGTCTTGGCGATGGCGATCTGGCGCAGGCGCGAGGGCTGCAGCTTGACGACCTGGAAGCGGGAAATATCGCCGCCGAACGTCTCGAGCCGCTTGAGGCACCAGGGGCTCATCAGGCCCGTCAATCGCCGCTGCGGGATGCCATAGCGCTGTTCGAGGATGGGCCCCATCGTCCCGGGGTCGAAGAGGTTCAGGGGACTTTCGAAGACCGGGCTGATCTCGTCGCCGGCCTTCAGCACATAGATGGGATGGACCTCCATCAATGATTTGAGCCGTTCGGCGAGGGACGACTTGCCGCCGCCGACCGGGCCGAGCAGATAGAGGATCTGCTTGCGTTCCTCCAGGCCCTGCGCGGCGTGACGGAAGAAGGAGACGATACGCTCGATCGTCTCTTCCATGCCGTAGAAGCCGGCAAAGGCCGGATAGGTCCGGATGGTTCGGTTCAAAAAAATACGGCCAAGGCGAGGATCCTTGGCCGTATCGATCATCTGAGGCTCGCCAATGGCCGCCAGCAGGCGTTCCGCTGCGTTAGCGTATAGCATCGGATCGCCTCTGCAGGCTTCCAAGTAGTC
>NZ_JBFRDQ010000076.1:0-32834 GCF_052113865.1 Allobosea sp. TAB14
ATCGGGATGATGCTGCAATACAGGCCGGAGCGGTAGAAGCGCTGGCGGAACGGCAGCCCCATCCACCAGGGATGCATGCCGCCGCGCCGCTTGCGCCGCGCCGGCTTGCCGGCCCTGACGCGCAGCATCGCGCGCACGGCGTCGTAGAGCATCAGGCCGCCGATGATCGAGAACAGCGTGACGTAGGACAGGGTGATGACCAGCTCGAGCTGGCCGAGGCGGCGCATCGCGTTGAAGAACGCCACGCCCAGCACGGTGCCGACGATGCCGCCGGAGACCAGGACGCCGCCGAGCTTGAGATCGAGCGCCTTGCGCCGGAAATAGGTCAGGACGCCGGTCATCGAGGAGCCGGCGACCTGCGCCGCCACCGTCGCCACCGCGACCGCCGGCGGAATGTCGAGGAAGATCAGCAGCGGCGTCAGCAGGAAGCCGCCGCCCACGCCGAACAGCCCGGAGATGAAGCCGACCGCGCCGCTCAAGCCCAGCACCATCAGCACGCTGATCGGAAGCTCGGCGATCGGCAGGTAAATCTGCACTTCTACCCCTCATGGACGGCGCTTGAGCAGTCGCTTGCGCCGATGATCCCAGGCTACGCGGTCCGGGTTAAGGCAAATTGTCGAAACGACGAAGGACGGGCCTTCCACCGGCCCGTCCCAGAGACGGTCATTCTTCCYGCCGCGTCAACACGTCGYAAGCATGACGTGTTTCAGGGCTTTCAGCTCCGGCTCGGCTTGCCGGGCTTCGCCATCGAGGCCGTCGGGCCGGCATCCCAGCCCTTCGGCGGCGGGGTGACTTCGTTGGCGGCGGTGTCGAGCACTTTCGGCTTCCAGCCCGTCGCCCGGGCCTTGGCGGCGGCGAGCTCTTCCGGCTTCAGGCGTTGGGCGACTTCGTCGCGCTTGCGGGCGGCGTCCTCGTCGCCCTGCACGGCCGCGATCGCGAACCAGACATAGGACTGCGCCAGGTCGGCCGGCGCGCCGAGCCCGCGGCCGAGCAGCACGGCGAGATTGTACTGGCTGTCGCGCACCCCGAGCTCGGCCGCTTTCGCAAACCAGGTGTTCGCGGTGGCATAATCCGGCTTGCCGGCGGCACCCTCGGCATAGAGCACCGCGAGGTTGTGCATCGCCTTGGCGTTGCCGCGCTCGGCGGCGCGCTGATACCAGATCCGGGCGAGGGGCAGGTCGCGCGGAGCTCCCACGCCCTTCTCGAACATGTTGCCGAGGCGGAACTGTGCCGGCGCGAGCCCCGCGACGGCCGCCCGCTCGAACAGGCGCAGGGCGAGCTTGGGGTCGCGCGAGCCGGCGGGGCCGTCGGCGGCGCGTGTCGCCAGCTCGTAGACGGCGCGTGCGTCGCCATCGAGCGCGGCCTTGCGCAGCCCGGCGCTGCCCAGCCCGGTCGGCAGATCGCCGAGGCCGGTCACGGCCTGCACCGGCTCGGAGGCAGGCAGCGTGGCGCTGGCCGTTTCCGGCGTGGCCTGCGCCGGTTCCGTGGCGGCGGATACGGTGGCCGGAGCCGGGGCGGGGGCATTGCCCGCATCCGCGTTGATGGCGCCGTTCGCATTCGCGGCAGGCAATGAGAGAGCGAGCGAGGACTGGTCCTTGGAGGGAGCCTGTTCCGCCGGCGCCGGCGGCGACAATGCCGCCGCTGTTTCCGGCAGGGCGGCCGGGGGAGCGAGCAGGTTCTGGCTCTCGTTGCTGGCCGTCTTCGTATCCTTGCCGCCCAGCGAGCTGGTGACGACCTGGGCGGTTCCCAGCGCGAGGATCACCGCGGCGAGGCCGAGCAGGAGGGGGCGCTTGCGCTTCTCCATGATCTCGCGCAGCCGGCCTGGGCTCTTCGCGGCGGGTTCGGCCGCCGCCGTGGGTGCCGTCGCGGCGGCTTCGCTGGCGGCCTTGGCCGAGCGGCGCGCGGCGGCGATCAGGCTCTGGCGAACCGATTGCGCATCCTGGCCGGCATTGGCGGTGGCCTCGGGGCGGGGGCGGCCGGAGCCCGGCTCGAGCGGCAGGTCGAAGGCCGCGCTCGGCATGGCGAGGGTCGGCTCGGTGCGCTGGGGCGCCTCGCCGGCAACCGGCCGGTCCTGAGCGGCGGGAGCCGCGACGAGCGGCTCGCGAGACGTCGAGAAGCGCCTGGTCGGCTCCTGGCGCGTCGCCGGCTCCTGGGCCCGCGGCGCGGCTGGCCGGCCGGAAGCGCCATGGCGCTCCGCCAGCAATTCGCCTTCGAGGTTCGACAGGCGGCCCATGATCGCTTCGAGCGTCTGGTTGAGGGCGCCGAGCGCGTCATGCGTCTGCCGTTCCGAGGAGATCTGGGTGTCCCGCATGCCGGAAACCAGGCCGGAGAGCTCGACGATGCCCTTGCCCGGCGTCACCGCGCTGGTGGCCTGCACGAGCGCGGCGCGCTCGGCTGCCGTTTCCTCCCGCATCGAGCGCAGATGCACGACCAGATCCTGCAGCGTCCGCTCGATGCCGCTCTCGGCGTGGCGGGTCGCGGCCGCCTCGTCGAGCCGGGCGGCGATCCCCGAGATCTGCTGCTCGAGCGCGTCGAAGGACTCCGAATTCGCTTCAGGCGCGCCAGCTTCGTCGATCTTCTCGGCGAGGTGGCGCAGCATGTCTTCGATCGGCTTGAGAGCGGCCGGAACGCGCCCGTCCGCGCCCTCGGTCATGCGGACAAGCTCGCTCGAGGCCGCGAGGCTCTCGATGCGCCCGGCCAGGGCTTCGATCTGGCGCGTGACGGCGACCGGGCTGTTCTCGGCGAGCCGCTCGACATGCTGCTGGAGCAGGTCGAGGCGATGGTCGATCTGGTTATCGGGGCGACGCTCGGCGATTTCGTCGAAACGCTGCGACAGCCGGTCGATCTGGCCTGCCAGCGCCGAGAGCGGCCCCAGCTCGAACTCGCGCGGGCGGCCCGAAAGCACGGCGCTGCGCACATCCTCGATGGCCGAGGACAGGTTGCGCATCTCGCGCATGTCGGGTTCGATCTCGCGCAGCCGGCTGATTTCGAAGCCGAGCGAGGCGATCTGCTGCGAGAGCTCTTCCAGCCGGTGGTCGTTGCCGTTCTGCGCGACCAGCTCGCGCAGTTCGGCGATATCGCGCGCCAGCGGCGTCGGATCGATGCCGCCAGCCGATGCGAGCGCGTCGATCTTGTTCGCCAGATGTGCGATCTCGTGCTGGACATGCTGGTAGCCACCGCCCGAGCGATCCTGCGACAGGCGCGAAACCTCCGCCTCGAGGCGGGCCAGCGGCTTCAGTACCGGTTCGAAATGATCGCGGCCGGCGAGCCTGTCGAGGCGCTCGCCGAGAGCGGCGATCTTGGTCTCGATCGTATGGGCGAGATCGCTGCCGAAGGGGGCCGCGGGCCGCTGCTGCGGCGCGGCCGCGCGCCGCGCATCCGGCGAGAGGCGTGCGCTGAGGTCGCGCAGATCCTCGCGCAGCGCCGAGATGCGGTCCTGCGAAGCTTGAGCCGGCCGAGGCGCCTCGCTCTCGTCGCGATCGAGCAGGCGCTGGCGCGTGCGGATATCGGTGACGGCGGCGGCGAGTCCGTCGCGACTGAACGCAAGCCGGGGAGAGCGATCCTCGCCGGCCTGCTGCCGGGGCTCGACGGCGCGGCGCTCGATCTCGACGATCCGCTCGCCGATCGACTTGATGGCCTCGGCGATGACGCTGGTCGCCCGCTCCTGGCGCTGAGGGGTCGGTGCGCGCGCGGCGGTTTCGGTCTGCGTCTGGGAGAGCCGCGCGAGCCGCTCCGAGAGGGCGGCGATATCGAGCTGCTCCGGCGGCGCCGTGGCGGCCATCGCCGGCTGCGCCTCCTCGCTCTCGTCGCGAATCTTGTGATCGAGCCATTCGCCCAAGGTCATGCCGGCGCGGCGAGCCGCCGCCTTAGCCGCATCGCGCGTCCTCGGGTCGACCCCCTTGACGCTCCAGGGCAAGCTGTTCGCCATGATTGTGCTCGCCTCCAGGGCCCGTTGTTAACGAAGGCGCAGCTCCCTGACGCCGCCGCTTCCGCTCGATCCGGCGATCCGTGAAAAGAAYGTTGACGAAGTCGCAACGCCGGTCCGCGCCCCTGAGATTTCGCCGGCATGGTRAACAGCGGGTTAAGAATTCCGACCGATCCGTTAATTTTTTCCGAAGCGCCGCTTTTCTGCCGCCTTGTCGGGGTTCGTATAACCGTAACTTACCCCACCCTGGGGGCGTATTACCTGACGCTAGGGGAGGGGGTGCCGTAAGAAGACATCTCAGCAAGGCGATGCCGCCAATATGTGCCGGTGCCGCCGTCCATCTTTCAAGGAATGAATGCTCATGTCGCGCCAAAGCTCAGCTATGGCGGGTTCCTCGATTCATGAGACCCGCGCTGACAATGTCCCGGTCGCGGATTCCGATGCCGGGGGCTTCACCATCAGCGATCTCGCCCGTGATTTCGGCGTGACGCTGCGAACCCTGCGCTTCTACGAATCCCGCGGCCTGCTTGCGCCGGCCCGCTCGGGCATGACGCGCATCTATTCGGCGCGTGATCGTGCCCGGCTCGCGCTCATCCTCAAGGGCAAGCAGCTCGGCTTCACCCTGGTCGAGATTCGCGCCATGCTCGCCAATGAGGAGAAGAAGGCGGGCTCGGCGGGCAAGTCGGCCTCGGTCGGCGGCCTGCATCTCAGCCGCGATCAGATCGTCGAGCAGCTCGAGCTGCTGCGCAGCCAGCGCGCCGAGATCGAGGACGCCATCAAGGAGCTCGAGGGCTCGCTCACCCGGCTCAGCGCTGCCTGAGATCGCACCGCGTCGCGGGCCGATCCGGTTTCCGGCGAAAAGCGCGGGGTCGCCTCCCGTCTCCGGATGGATGCGCGACGCTCTGTCCCAGAACCCCGGCTTTGCCGGGGTTTTTTGTTGCCTTGCCATCGAACGGTCACGCGCGGGAGGACAAATTCGCCGGACACCCATTGCATGCCGGGTGAGATTGTTTATATGTGAACTATCTTGAAGCGGCGCACCCATGAGCGCCGCCGCGCGAGGTGAGGGAGGACCACGATGCCGGTCTACAAGGCGCCCGTCGACGATACGCTTTTCCTGCTCAACGACGTTTTCAATATCGAGCGCTACAACAACCTGCCGGGCTTCGCCGACGCGTCCTCGGACGTGATCGAGGCCGTGCTCGGCGAGGGCGCCAAGCTCTGCGAGGAAGTGCTCCAGCCGATCAACTATTCCGGCGACCAGGAGGGCTGCACCCGCCACCCAGACGGCCGCGTCACCACGCCGAAGGGCTTCAAGGAGGCTTATGAGGCCTATGCCGGCGGCGGCTGGATCGGCCTTGCCATGGACCCGGAATATGGCGGCCAGGGCCTGCCCTACACGCTCGGCGCCGTGATGAACGAGTATGCCTCGGCCGCGAACATGGCCTTCGCCATGTATCCGGGCCTGACCATGGGCGCGATCGCCGCGCTCTATGTCCACGGCTCCGACGAGATCAAGCGCACCTATCTGCCGAAGATGATCGACGGCACCTGGTCGGGCACCATGAACCTGACCGAGCCGCATTGCGGCACCGATCTCGGCCTGCTCAAGACCAAGGCCGTGCCGAACGGCGACGGCTCCTACGCCATCTCCGGCACCAAGATCTTCATCTCGGCCGGCGAGCAGGACATCACCGGGAACATCATCCACCTCGTGCTCGCCCGGATCGAGGGCGCGCCTGCCGGCGTGAAGGGCATCTCCCTCTTCGTCGTGCCCAGAAACAAGCTGGGCAGCGACGGCTCGGTCGGCGCCAATAACGGCGTGTCCTGCGGCTCGATCGAGCACAAGATGGGCATTCACGGCAATGCGACCTGCGTGATGAATTACGACGGCGCGCAGGGCTGGCTGGTCGGCGAGGAGAATCGCGGCCTCAACGCCATGTTCGTGATGATGAACGAGGCCCGCCTCGGCGTCGCGATCCAGGGGCTCGCCCAGTCCGAGGTCGCCTATCAGAACGCCGTCGCCTACGCCAAGGAGCGCCTGCAGGGCCGCGCGCTGACCGGCGCCAAGGAGCCGGCCAAGCCGGCCGACCCGATCATCGTCCATCCCGACGTGCGCCGCACGCTGATGTCGATCAAGGCCTTCAACGAGGCGGCCCGCGCCTTCGTGCTCTGGAATGCGCTCAAGTCCGATATCGCCCATCGCTCCGGCGACGCGGCTGAGCGCCAGGCGGCCGACGACCAACTCGGCCTGATGACCCCGGTGCTCAAGGGCGTGCTCACCGATATCGGCTTCGACAACGCCGTGAAGGCGCAGCAGATGTTCGGCGGCCACGGCTACATCGCCGAGACCGGCGTCGAGCAGTTCGTCCGCGATGCCCGCATCGCGATGATCTACGAGGGTGCCAACGGCGTGCAGGCGATGGACCTCGTCGGCCGCAAGCTCGGCCGCGATGGCGGCCGCGGCATCATGGCCTTCTTCAACGAGGTCGGCGGCTTCCTGAAGGAGAATGCCGAGGACGAGGCGCTGAAGCCGCTGCTCGGGCCTTTGCAGGTTTCACTGGGCCATCTCCAGCAGGCAGCGATGTGGTTCATGAACAACGCCCTCGCCAAGCCCGACAATGCCGGCGCCGGCGCCAGCGACTTCATGCACCTGCTCGGCCTGGTCTCGCTCGGCTACATGTGGGTGAAGATGGCCAAGGCCGCGCAGGAGAAGCTCAAGGCCGGTGCCGACGAGCGGATGAGCGCCAAGCTTGTCACCGCCCGCTTCTTCATGGAGCGCACCTTGCCCGAGACTGCCGCCCATCTGGCGCGCATCACCTCCGGCGCGGATACGACGATGGCGCTGAGCGTCGAGCAGTTCTGACGAAAACGCCGTCATGCCCGGGCTTGACCCGGGCATCTCTTGCAGAACCCGCTGGATGACGAGATGGTCGGGTCAAGCCCGACCATGACGTCCGGCACCAGAACGCGCCGTCCGACGGCGCCCCGGGAGGCCACCAAATGGCAGACGCATTCATCTACGACCACGTCCGGACGCCGCGCGGCAAAGGCAAGGCCGACGGCTCGCTCCACGAAGTCACGGCGATCGAGCTCGGCACCCAGGCTCTGCGCGCGATCAAGGACCGCAACGATCTCGATCCGCTCCTCGTCGAGGACGTGGTGATGGGCTGCGTCGATCCGGTCGGCGAGGCCGGCGCCGACATCGCCCGCACCGTCGCGCTCAAGGCCGGCTACGGCAAGGAAGTGCCGGGCGTGCAGATCAACCGCTTCTGCGCCTCGGGCCTCGATGCGGTGAACCTTGCCGCGGCGCAGGTCATGTCCGGCCAGAAGGAGATGGCGATCGGCGGCGGCGTCGAATCGATGTCGCGCGTCGGCATGGGTGCTTCCGGCTTCGGCATCGCTGTCGACCCAAGTGTCGCCATCGATACCTATTTCATGCCGCAGGGCATCTCGGCCGATTTGATCGCGACGAAATACGGCTTCTCGCGCGACGATGTCGATGCCTTCGCCGTGCGCTCGCACCAGCGCGCCGCCAAGGCCTGGAAGGAAGGCCGCTTCAAGAACTCGGTCATCCCCGTCACCGACGTCAACGGCCTCACCATCCTCGACCATGACGAGACGATCCGCCCCGATGCCAACATGCAGGCATTGGCCGCGCTGAAGGCCTCCTTCGTCCAGATGGGCGAGATGGGCGGCTTCGATGCGGTCGGGACCGCCGCGCATCCGGATGTCGAGTTCATCAACCACGTCCATCATGCCGGCAACTCGTCCGGCATCGTCGATGGCGCGGCGGCTGTGCTCGTTGGCTCGAAGCGGGCCGGCAAGGCAGCAGGCCTCAAGCCCCGCGCCCGCATCAAGGCCTTCGCGACCGTCGGTTCCGACCTCGCGCTGATGCTGACCGGTCCGATCGACGTGACCCAGCTCGTGCTGAAGAAGGCCGGCATGACCATGAAGGACATCGACCTCTTCGAATTGAACGAGGCCTTTTCCTCCGTGGTGCTGCGCTACCAGCAGGCGCTCGACATCGACGACGAGATCCTGAACGTCAATGGCGGCGCCATCGCCATGGGCCACCCGCTCGGCGCGACCGGCGCGATGGTGCTGGGCACCGTGCTCGACGAGCTGGAGCGGCAGGACAAGCAGACCGCGCTGGTGACGCTCTGCGTCGCCGTCGGCATGGGCGTCGCCACCATCATCGAACGCGTCTGAGCGGAAAGGCAGGGAGAGACATCATGAACCTCACCAATTTCCGCTTCGAGACCGACGCCGACGGCATCGCTGTCGCGACCTGGGACATGCCCGGCCGCTCGATGAACGTCATCACCCCCGAGGTGATGGAAGAGCTCAACCAGATCGTCGACAAGGTCGCGGGCGATGAAGCCATCAAGGGCTGCGTCATCACCTCCGGCAAGGAGAGCTTCTCCGGCGGTGCCGATCTCACCATGCTCCAGGGCCTGCGCGACCTGTATGTCAAGCTCGCCARGGAGAAGGGCGARGCGGYYGCGATGCAGASCTTCTTCGACGARAGCCGCAAGCTCTCGCTGCTCTAYCGCAAGCTCGARACCTGCGGGAAACCCTTCGCAGCTGCGATCCATGGCGTCTGCCTGGGCGGCGCCTTCGAGCTCTCGCTGTCCTGCCAGTACCGCGTCGTCTCCGACGATGCCTCGACCCGCGTCGGCCTGCCCGAGATCAAGGTCGGGCTGTTTCCGGGCGCCGGCGGTACCCAGCGCGTTTCACGCCTGATGCAGACCGGCGACGCGCTCCAGATGATGTTCAAGGGCGAGCAGGTGAAGGCGCTGCCGGCGCGCAATTCCGGCCTCGTCCATGCCGTCGCGGCCCGCGCCGACATCGTCCAGAACGCCAAGGACTGGCTCAAGGCCAATCCGCAGGCGACCCAGCCCTGGGACCAGAAGGGCTTCAAGCTGCCCTCCAACAAGGTGCACTCGCCGGCCGGCATGCAGATCTGGCCGCCGGCCAACGCGATCTATCGCCGCGAGACCAACGACAACTACCCGGCCGCCCGCGCCATCCTCTCGGCGGTCTACGAGGGCCTGCAGTTGCCCATCGATCTCGGCCTCAAGGTCGAGAGCCGCTACTTCGCCAAGATCCTCCGGACGAAGGAGGCGGCCTCGATGATCCGCTCGCTCTTCGTCTCGATGCAGGAGCTCAACAAGGGCGCCCGCCGCCCGGCCGACGTGCCGCCGTCGAAGCTCAAGAAGGTCGGSGTYRTCGGCGCRGGCTTCATGGGYGCSGGCATCGCCTATGTCACCGCCAATGCCGGCTTGGAGGTCGTCCTGGTCGATAAGGACATCGAGGCGGCCGAGAAGGGCAAGGCCTATTCGCACAAGCTGGTTTCCGACCAGATCATGAAGGGCCGCGCCAAGACCGCCGATCGCGATGCGCTGCTCGGCCGCATCAAGGCTTCGGCCGACTATGCCGATCTCAAGGGCTGCGACCTGATCGTCGAGGCCGTCTTCGAGGACCCGAAGGTCAAGGCCGAGGTCATTGCCAAGGTCGAGGCGGTCGTCGGACCGCGCACCATCTTCGGCTCGAACACCTCGACCCTGCCGATCACCGGCCTCGCCGAGACCAGCCAGCGCCCGAAGAACYTCATCGGCATCCATTTCTTCTCGCCGGTCGAGAAGATGCTGCTGGTCGAGGTCATCATGGCCAAGAAGACCGGCAAGAAGGCTCTCGCCATGGCGYTSGACTWYGTCCGCGCCATCARRAAGACGCCGATCGTCGTCAACGACACSCGCGGCTTCTACGCCAACCGCTGCGTCGGCAACTATATCCGCGAAGGCCATCTGATGCTGATGGAAGGCGTGCCGCCGGCGATGATCGAGGCGRCAGGCAAGCAGGCCGGCATGCCGGTCGGTCCGCTCTCGCTCAATGACGAGGTCGCGGTCGATCTCGCCTGGAAGGTGCTGAAGGCGACCAAGGCGCAGCTCGGTGATGCCGCCGTCGATCCGGCGCAGGAGAAGCTGCTCGCCGACATGGTCGAGAAGCATCGGCGGCTGGGCCGYAAGAACSGCAAGGGCTTCTACGACTATCCGGAAGCCGGGCCGAAGCGGCTCTGGCCGGGGCTCGCCGATCTCGTCGGCAAGCGGCTCGATCCCGAGAGCGTCGACATGGAGGAGCTGAAGCACCGCCTCCTGGTGACGCAGGCGCTCGAAGCCGCGAAGACCTATGAGGAAGGCGTCGTCACCGATCCGCGCGAGGCCGATGTCGGCTCGATCATCGGCTTTGGCTTCGCGCCTTACTCGGGCGGCACGCTGTCCTATATCGACAATATGGGGGCGGCGGCCTTCGTGAAGCTCTGCGAGAAGCTGGCCAAGAGCCATGGCGAGCGCTTCAAGCCGAACCGCCTGCTGAAGCGCATGGCCAAGACCGGCGAGAGCTTCTACGGCGCGGCCGAGACGAAGGCGGCCTGAGCCTTAGGGCTCAGTTCGCCAGCCTTGTGCGCAGCAGCGCCACGAGCCAGTCCGCGAAGACCTGCAGCCGGCGCGACAGGTGCCGGCGGTGGGGATAGAGCAGGGTCATCGGCATCGGCGCAGCCCGGTGCCGGGGCATCACCTCGACGAGATCGCCCGCAGCGAGATGCTCGGCCACATCATAAGCCGGGATCTGGATCAGGCCGAGCCCGGCGAGGCAGCAGGCGATATAGGCTTCCGCGCTGTTGACGGTGACGCGGCCCGGCAGGGCGCGGTCGTGCAGCGTGCCATTCTCCAGCCATTCCCAAGGTTCGATCCGTCCCGTCGACGGCGAGGCGTAGTTGACGGCCTTATGCCCATCGAGTTCGCCGGGATGCCCGGGCACGCCATGCGCCGCGAGATAGCCGGGGCTGGCGACATTGATCAGCGGCAACTCCCCGACCGAGCGCGCGATCAAACCTGAATCGCTCAACGCGCCGACGCGCAGCACGCAATCGATGCCGTCCTCGATCAGATTGCTCGCCCGGTCGGTGACGCTGAGATCGATGTCGATCTCGGGATAGCGGGTGAGAAAATCCGGCAGGGCGGGCGCGATGATCAAGCGCCCGATGCGGCCGGGCACGTCGATCCTGAGCCGCCCGGCAGGGCGCGCGGCGCTGTGGCGGAACAGCGCCTCGGTTTCCTCGACATCGGCGACGAGCCGGGCGCAATGCTCGTAGAAGGCCGCGCCGTCCTGCGTCGCGGAGACGCGCCGCGTCGTGCGCTGGAGCAGCCTTGTGCCGATCCGTTGCTCCAGTGCCGCGACCGCCGCCGAGACCGAGGAGCGCGGCAGCCCGAGGGCCTTGGCCGCCTGGGTGAAGCTCTCGCACTCGACGACGCGGGCATAGATGCGGAAGAGGTCGATGCGGTCCAAATCGGCGCTCCAGATTGTTCGGAAATCCTGACCAGTGATGTCCTGATCAAAATCTTTATATCTGATTTTCGGACGATATTTTGTCGCCATCGATTGCAGCGAACAGGAGCATGCGATGGCCGATCACGGCATCAAGGGTAAGACGGTTCTGATCGCCGGCGGCGCCAAGAATCTGGGCGGTCTGCTGGCGAAGGACCTGGCGGCGCAGGGCGCAAAGGCCGTCGCCATTCATTACAACAGCGCTCCGGCCAAGGCCGAAGCCGAGAAGACGATGGCCGCGATCAAGGCTGCGGGCGCGCAAGCCTATGCTTTCCAGGCCGACCTGACCTCGGCGGCAGCGATGGAGAAGCTCTTTGCCGACGCCAAGGCGGCGATGGGCGCGATCGACATCGCCGTGAATACCGTCGGCAAGGTGCTGAAGAAGCCGATGGTCGAGATCAGCGAGGCCGAGTTCGACGAGATGAGCGCGGTCAACTCGAAGACGGCGTTCTTCTTCCTCAAGGAAGCCGGCAAGCATGTCAGCGACAACGGCAAGGTCTGCACGCTGGTGACCTCGCTGCTCGGCGCCTTCACGCCGTTCTATGCGAGCTATGCCGGCACCAAGGCGCCGGTGGAGCACTATACCCGCGCGGCTTCCAAGGAATTCGGCGCGCGCGGCATCTCGGTGACCGCGATCGGGCCGGGCCCGATGGACACGTCGTTCTTCTATCCCGCGGAAGGCGCCGATGCGGTCGCCTATCACAAGAGCGCGGCGGCGCTCTCGCCCTTCTCGAAGACGGGGCTGACCGACATTCAGGACATCGTGCCCTGGCTGCGCTTCCTCGTCTCGGACGGCTGGTGGATGACCGGCCAGACGATCCTAGTGAACGGCGGCTACACGACGAAGTGAGTGTGTCATTGATGCAGCCGCAGGCCGATGAAGCGGCTGTCGTCGTTCGGTCGCATGATGCGCTTCCCGATAACATCGGGAAGCGGTTTGTTGGTTGGCGCCGGTTCCGGGAAGGTCGGAAACGCGACTGCACGCAAGAAGTCGGAATGAGCATATGCCGTCCAGGCCGATCCTGAACTTTCCCGATCCGCGTCTGCGGGTGGCGGCGGCGTCCGTCACGCGTTTCGATGCCGACCTGCGGGAATTGGCGGCGGATCTGCTCGACACGATGCGAGAGGCGCCGGGCATCGGCATCACCGCGCCGCATGTCGGCGTGCTCTTGCGGCTGGTGGTGCTGGAGCTGGTGCCGGGCGATGTCCGGACCTACGTCAATCCCGTGCTGGACAATGTCTCGCGCGAGACCATCCGCCATGTCGAGGGCAGCATCTCGATGCCGGGTGTGACCGACGAGCTGGAGCGCCATGCTCATGTCCGCGTGCGTTACCGCGATCTCGACGGCGTCGAACATGTCGAGGACGCGGACGGGCTGCTCGCCGTCTGCCATCAGCACGAGATCGACCAGCTCGATGGCCTCTTCTGGATCGACCGCCTGTCGCGGCTCAAGCGCGACAGGCTGATTGCGCGCTACAACAAGCTGCGGCGCGGCTGAGCGCGGGCGAGCTTCGCCTGCCTTCGCCCGGCTGGAATGCGGGCGTCGTAAGCTCGCAGTATCTGTATCTGTTTTCGACGGTGAGGAGCAGGCATATGCATATGGCGATGGTGATCGGCGGCGGCGTGGTGCTGCTGGGCCTGTTCCTGCTCTTCGGAAAGCTGTGGGGCGGGGCTGAGCCGGATTATGCTCTCGCTGCCAAGCTTTTCGTGCCGGTCTGGCTTGCCGTGGCGTTGCTCAACATGTGGGTCGGCGTCGCCAAGGCGGGCTACTCCGTGCGCGCGGAATTGCCGATCCTCGTCCTGGTCTTCGCCGTGCCGGCCTTGCTCGCTCTGCTGGTCGCCTGGCGCGTCGCGCGCTGACAGATGCGTGAAGGGCCGCCTCCCCAGGGAGGCGGCCCTTGGTGTTATGCCGCTGGGAATACCGGCGCGCGTGCTCGCCGCTTCAGTTCGCGACCGACCGGATCACCCGGCGCAGCTTGCCGATCAGCTCCTCGACCTGCGACTCCGTGATGATCAGCGGCGGCGAGAAGGCGATGGTGTCGGCGGCGGTGCGGATCATCAGTCCTTCCTCGTGGAAGCCGCGCTCGATCGCCTCGTAGCCGCGCTTGCCTGCACCCTCCGCCCGTGGCGCGAGATCGACGGCGCCGACCATGCCGAGCGTGCGGATATCGACGACGTTCGGCTCACCCTTCAGGCTCATCACCGCATCGGACCAGGCGCCTTCCATGGCGCGCGCGCGCTCGAACAGCCCCTCGTCGCGATAGATGTCGAGCGAGGCGAGCGCCGCGGCCGCCGCCAGCGGATGGCCCGAATAGGTGTAGCCGTGGAACAGCTCGATGACATTGTCCGGGCCGTTCATGAAGGCGTCGTAGATGTGCTTGCGCACGATCACGCCGCCCATCGGCACGGTGCCGGAGGTCACGCCCTTGGCGAAGGTGATCATGTCGGGGATCACGCCATAGCGCTCGGCCGCGAAGGCGAAGCCGAGGCGGCCGAAGCCCGTGATGACCTCGTCGAAGATCAAGAGGATGCCGTGCTTGTCGCAGATCTCGCGCAGGCGCTTGAGATAGCCCTTCGGCGGCGGCAGCGCGCCCGTCGAGCCCGCCATCGGCTCGACGATCACCGCGGCGATGGTCGAGGCGTCGTGCAGCGCGACGATGCGCTCAAGATCATCGGCGAAATGCGCGCCGTAGTCCGGCTCGCCCTTGCTGAAGGCCTGCTTCTCCCGGTCGTAGGTATGGGCGAGATGGTCGACGCCGGTGAGCAGCGAGCCGAAGAATTTGCGGTTGTTCGACATGCCGCCGACCGAGATGCCGCCGAAGCCGACGCCGTGATAGCCGCGCTCGCGGCCGATGAGGCGGGTCTTGGCGGCCTTGCCCGAGACGTTCCAGTAGGCCAGCGCGATCTTGAGCGCCGAATCCGCGGCCTCCGAGCCCGAGCCGGCGAAGAAGACATGGTCGAGATCGCCCGGCGCCAGCGCCGCGATGCGGGCGGCGGCGGCGAAGACCTTGGGATGGCCGTACTGGAAGGAGGGAGCGTAGTCGAGGTCGCGCGCCTGGGCCTGGATCGCCTGGATGATCGGCTCGCGCGCATGCCCGGCATTGCAGCACCACAGGCCCGCCGTGCCGTCCATGACCGGCTTGTTCTCCGGCGTGTAGTAGAACATGCCCTCGGCGCGGGAGACCATGCGCGGGTTCTTCTTGAACGACCGGTTCGCCGTGAACGGCATCCAATAGGCTTCGAGATCGTTCGGCGTGGCGATCGGCGACGAGGCAGCGGTCATCGGGGCATCCTGTGGATTAACGTTCGTTCAACCTAGCAGGTCGATGCAGGGTGTAAATCGCCGCCGAGCGAGGCATGAGTGCGGGCCGCGACATGGCTGCCGCAGCCCGATTTGTCGGATGACGTTAGGTCGTCGATAGCGTAGCTTACCCTCTGGGGCATGAACTGAACGGACCCCGATGGGCGATAGTGTCGAGGACAACGAACGGCTGGATGAGCAGGCCGTYGCGTCGATTCGCGCTGGCCTCGCCCGCATCCTTGCGTCGGATGTCTTCAGCGCCGCGCCGCAACTCTCCGCTTTCCTGAGCTTCGTCGTCGAGCGGGCGGTCGAAGGCCGGCGCGCCGAGCTGAAGGGCTACACCATTGCCGTCGAGGCACTCGGCCGTCCGGCGGATTTCGATCCGCAGGCCGATCCGATCGTGCGCGTCGAGGCCGGCCGTCTGCGCCGTGCCCTGACCCAGTACTATGCCGGAGAGGGACAGGACGATCCGGTGCGGATGACCATGCCGGTCGGCGGCTATGCCCCGGTCTTCGCCTTTGTCGAGCCGGGCGATCGCGTCGGGCCGGAGCCGTTCGTTCCTCCGGGCGGCCCGGTCGACGGACAGGATATGCGCGCGGACATCGCTGAGCGGGACGCGGCGGCCCGGCGCTGGCTCCTCGTGGCCCTGGCGGTGCTCGCCTGCGCGCTCCTCGCGCTTCTCGTCTGGTATCTGGAGCCGTTCGGCGAGACGCCGCAAAGCAATCTGGTGACGCAGACCAGCCGCCCGGCGGACACCTCCCCGCCGGAGGTGGCGCGTGACCGTTCGACCGCGCCCTCGGCCCAGCTCGTCTCGGTCGCGATCGTCATCCCGCGCGTGCCGACCGACCCCAAGCTCGCCGAGGCGGTCCGCCGTGTCGCGGAAGTGCTCGTGGACGTGACGGCGCGCTTCGACGATCTGCTCGTGATCAAGGCGCCGGCTCCCGGAGCGCCGCCGCCCGAAGGGGTGGATTACGTGTTCGAGATCAGCATTCTCTCGACCGAGGGAGCGCTGGAGGGCTTCGGCCGGCTGCGCGCCGCCAAGGACGGCCGGATCGTCTGGACGGCCTCGTCGAGCCGGCCTGTCGGCGAATTGTTGCAGGATCAGGATCTGGTGGATCTCGCCCGGCGCGTCGGAACGCRGCTGGCCGAGCCTTTCGGTGTCATTCATGCCGATTTCCGGCAGAATTCATCCGCGCCGGCGATGCAGTGCATCTTCCAGGCCTTCGATTACCGCCGCTTCATGACGCCTGAGAAGCGGGTCGCGGCCCGCACCTGCCTGGAGCAGCTGGTCGAGCGGGACCCCGGATTTTATCCCGCCTGGGCGCAGTTCGCGCTGCTCATGGCCGGCGAATATGCCGCGGCGCCCGATGCCGGCCGGAGTGCCTCGCTCGACCGGGCGATGGCGGCGACCCTGACCGCGATCAGGCTGGCGCCCTCCGGGGCCCGCGCCCAGCAGGCGATGATGGAGATCCTGTTCCTGCGTGGCAGTGTCGCCGACGCGATCAGGGCCGGCCGCGAGGCCGTGAACCGGAATCCCTACGATCCCGACATCATGGCCACTCTCGGCTCGCTCTATGTCCGTCTCAACCGTCCCGCCGAGGGCCTGCCCTTGTTGGAGCGCGCCATCGAGATCAGCGCCGGGCGTCCCCCCTGGTATGATTTCTACGCTTTCCTGGCGGCCTATCTGACCGGCGCCAAGCGCCTGTCGGAAACCTATTCGGCGGTTCTGGAGGCGGATGGCACGCCGTTCAGCTTGCTGGGGCAGGCTTTGCAGGCGAGCATGAGCGGCGATTCCACCCGGCGCGACTTCGCTCTGAGCGAACTTGCGAGGCGCTCTCCGCTCTTCGGAACCGATCCTCGCCTTTATCTGGCGCGCAGGGGCTTCAGCGAGGACGTGACACAGCGGATCGTCGGCGATCTCGGCATCGCCGGGCGCTAGAGCATTTTCGAGCGAAGTCCGGGCGAGAGGCGATGAATCGAGCGGTATCGCTCGCGTGTCCGCCTGTCGGGAGGTACTCTACCGCGCAGCGTTGTGATTCGTTTCCACCCCCGATCAACCCCTCGACGCGCGAGCGCTGCCTTGGCTCCTGTGCGCCTGAAAGCCCTGCATCCCCTCGCCGGTGCCGTGACCGGTGTTTCGGCTGGCGCCATCGTCGCCATCCTGATGCCGGGAGCATTGGGGCCGGCATTGGGCCTGATCGCAGCCGGTGCGGGGCTGGCGACGAGCCTCTGGGCCCTGGAACGACGCAATCTGGGCCAGCGCGAATTGCTTCTGGCCGGGCTCGGCGAGGTCAAGGTCCGGCTCGCGACCAACGCCATCCGGATCGATGCGCTGTCCCAGCGTGTCGAGCAGATGCCCATGCGCGATGTCGATGCCGCACCGGCCCGCGCTGCCATCAACGAGCTGACCGCCGAGGTCGGCCTGCTCGGCGATCTCATTCACCAGGTCGCGACGACGCTCGCCGACCATGACGACAAGCTCGCGAAGCTGCCGGCGGCGCCCGTGCAGGCACCGGCGCCGGCCAGGGCCTCCGCACCGGAGGTCCGCATCGACCCCGAGGCCGCGCGGCGCGAGCACGCCGAAAAGCTGGCAGCGGAGCGTGCCGCGGCGGCCAGGGCCGCGCAGGAGGAGGCCGAGGCGGAGCGCGCGGGCATCATCAGCGCCGCCCTGCGCGAGGGGCGGATCGAGGTGCATCTGCAGCCGATCGTCTCGCTGCCGCAGCGCCGGACCCGTGGCTATGAGGCGGTGGTCGGCCTGCGCATCGACGAGAACACGCTGCTGCTGCCGCATGAATTCCTGGAGATCGTCGAGGAGCGCGGCTTCGGGCCGACGCTGGACGCGCTCGTCCTCACGCGAGCCCTGGCGATCGCCCGTCACCTCGCTTCGAGGGACGGCGACATCTTCGTGACCTGCAACTTCAGCTCCGCGACCTGGGGGGCTTCGCGGGCGCTGGCGGCATTGACCCGCATCCTCGACAAATATCGCGAGCACAGCAGCCGCCTCGTCATCGAGATGCCGCAGGCGGTCTTCCGCGCGCTCGATCCGACGAGCCTTGGCCTGCTCGGCGCGATGTCGGCCAGCGGCGTGCGCTTCGCGCTCGATCAGATCGCGGATCTGCGCTTCGATCCGCAGGCCCTGTTCGATCGCGGCGTGCGTTTCATCAAGGTCAGGGCGGCGCTCCTCCAGGCTCATGCCGAAGGGCGCGTCGCGAGCGACATCGCGGCCGGCGATCTCGCCGCCATGCTCGCCCGTGCCTCGATCACGCTGGTCGCGGAAACCGTCGAGGACAATCCGATGGCGGCGGACATGATCGAACTCGGCATCGCGATGGGGCAGGGCAATGCCTTTTCGCCGCCGCGCCCGGTGAAGCCGGAGGTCTTCGCCGAGCCTGCGCCCGAATCCGCAGCCGCTGCCCGGACCGAACCCGCGCCGCCGCCGCCGCCCCGGCCCTCCGCCGAGGTGCTGGGCTATCCGCAGCCTGCCGCCGCACCGCCCGAGGAAACGCCGCGGCGGCCTGAGCGGTTGCCCTTCCGCGCCGTGCTGCGCCGCGCCAGCGCCTGAACCGCCACGCACCGCGAAGAATGGCGGACGCAGGGTTCCACCCCGCGCGAATACCGTCTAGAGCGTGGCGCGCCGCTACCGCCTCATCCGTAGGAGAATGACTGTGCCGATGACGGGCTCCGAACCGGTCGCCGCCCTTTCGGGGTTTTCCGAGATCGCCGATCGTTTCGATCTCTGCTTCTGCGATGTCTGGGGCGTCGTCCATAACGGCGTCGCCGCCTTTCCGGACGCGATCGAGGCCCTGACGCGGATGCGCGAACGCGGCACCAGCGTCGTCCTCATCACCAATGCGCCGCGCCCGCGGGATGCGATCATCCGCCAGCTCGACGGCTTCGGCGTGCCCCGCGCCGCCTGGGATGCGATCGTCACCTCGGGCGATGTCTGCCGCGCGCTGATCGGCGCGCGCGCCGGCCAGCCGATGTTCCGGCTCGGGCCCGACCGCGACCTGCCGCTGATCGCCGGGCTCGATGCGCCGGAGACCGGGCCCGACCAGGCTTCCTATGTGCTCTGCACCGGCCTCTTCGACGACGAGGCCGACACGCCTGCGACCTATGCCGACCTGCTCGCGGGTTTCGCGGCGCGCGATCTTCCCATGATCTGCGCCAATCCCGATCTGGTCGTCGAGCGCGGCGGCCATATCGTCCCCTGTGCGGGCGCGGTCGCGCTCGCCTATGAGGAGATAGGCGGCACGGTGACCTATGCCGGCAAGCCGCATAGGCCGATCTACGAGGTCGCGCTCGGGCTCGCCGAGGAGAAGCGCGGCGGGGCCGTCGCCCGCGACCGGATCTGCGCCATCGGCGATGCGATCCGCACCGATATCGCGGGAGCGGCCGCATTCGGCGCTGCCGGCATCATGGTGCTGGCCGGCATCCATGCGCAGGATCTGATGCAGGTTTCGTGGGAGGAGCGTCACGGCTGGTTCGGCCGGCAGACGCACCGGCCCGACTACGCCATTCCGCACCTGGTCTGGTGAAACGGGCCGTCGTTCCCGGGCGAAGCGAAGCTTCGGGCGGTCGGCCCCGGYATCGTGCCTGGGCCGCGAGAGACCGGGGGGTCAGGCCGCCGAGCAGACGGACTCGATCTTCGTCTTCAGCGTCTGGGCGTTGAACGGCTTGACGATGTAGTTGCTGACGCCGGCCTTCTTGGCGGCGATGACGTTTTCGGTCTTCGATTCGGCGGTGACGATGATGAAGGGCGTCTCCGCCAGCTTCGCCTCCTCGCGCACGCGCTGCAGCAGCTCGAAGCCGCCCATCGGCTCCATGTTCCAGTCCGAGATGACGAGCCCGTATTGCTTGTCCCGCATCTTCGCGATGGCGGCCGAGCCGTCCGAGGCGTCGTCGACATTCTCGAAGCCGAGCTGCTTCAGCAGGTTGCGGATGATCCGGATCATGGTCTGATAATCGTCGACGACCAGGATCGGCATGGACGGGTCGAGCGCCATTGCAATGCTCCGGCACAGTGGTTTCGTGCCGGGACATACCGGCGACGCGCTGCCTTGGGAAGACAGCCTCTGTTTCAGCGGTGATAGCCGGGGCGCGTTGCGAAGCGGTTAATCCGATCTCAGACAACCCGGCATTTTTGAGGCGGCGGAGCCGGCACCAAAGTCCAATTGCCGCAATGCTGCGAGTGCGAGATGGTTAGCACTCGCACAGGGAAAGGGGCGGCGATTGCGCCGCGTCGCACAAAGCTCATGACAGTACAGCCGGTGCCGGGCGGGCTCTACACCGTCCATGCCTTCGAGGATTTGGCGGTCGGCCAGAGCGAAAGCCTGATGCGGACCGTGATGGAGCGCGACATCGCGCTGTTCGCGGAGCTTTCCGGCGACGCCAACCCGATCCATCTCTGCGAGCAATTCGCCGCCAGCACCAAATTCGGCCAGCGCATCGCCCATGGCATGCTGACCGCGAGCCTGATCTCGGCCTTGCTCGGAACCCGGCTGCCGGGGCCGGGCGCGGTCTATCTGTCCCAGACCCTGACCTTCCTGTCTCCGGTGCGGATCGGCGATGTGGTGACCGCCCGCGTCGAGGTGGTCGAGCTTGTCTCCGAGCGCCGCCGGGCCCGGCTGTTCTGCGAGTGCCTCGTCGACGGCAAGCCCGTCATGGAAGGCGAGGCCTGGGTGGCCATGCCGCCGTCGCCGAGGCGCTGACGGGAGCGGCGGCCGGCAGCTGCGGCGACGACCTGCGGGGCGACTTGCCGGCATGGCGACATCTCGTTCGCGCGCTTGACGCCCACCGGGCTTGGCCGCAAAGACGGTGACGACGCGGCTACGGCCGGGTGCTGGATTTTTGCGATCGATGACAACTGAAACCGAGGCGGCGCCGCGCGACGAGCCGGCGGCTCTGGTCCTCGACCTCGACAAGCAGCTCCCCGGCAGCCTGCGTGGCGCCGTGCTCGCGCTGGGCAATTTCGACGGCGTGCATCGCGGCCATGCCGAACTCGGGCGCACCGCCGCCGCGATGGCACACGGCCTTGGCACGCGGCCGGCCGCCTTCACCTTCGAGCCGCATCCGCGCAGCGTCTTCCGGCCGGACCAGCCGGTCTTCCGCCTGACGCCGCCGCAGCTCAAGGTCGAGTTGCTCGCCGCGATCGGCCTTCCCCGGACCTTCGTCCTGCCCTTCGATCTCGAGACGGCGGCGATCCCGGCCGAGCGCTTCGTCGATGAGCTGCTCGTCGGCCGGCTCGGCGCTGCCGGCCTCGTCTGCGGCTATGATTTCCATTTCGGCAAGGGCCGCACCGGCTCGCCCGAGATGCTGCAGGCCCATGGACTCGCCGCCGGCATCCCCGTCACGGTCGTCCCGCCCTATTCCTGGCACGGCGAGCCCGTCTCCTCGACCCTGATCCGCGTGGCGCTCGAGGAGGGCGATGTCGCCCGTGCCGCCGAATTCCTCGGCCATCCCTGGTTCGTGCGCGGCCTCGTCTCCCATGGCGACAAGCGCGGCCGCGACCTCGGCTACCCCACCGCCAACATGCATCTGGCCCGCGATTGCAAGCTCCGCCACGGCATCTACGCGGTGCGGATGAGGATCGACGGCATCTGGCATGACGGCGTCGCGAGCTTCGGCCGCCGCCCGACCTTCGACGACGGTGCGCCGCGGCTGGAGACCTTCGTCTTCGATTTCTCGGGCGATCTCTATGGCCGCCAGGTCGATGTCGCCTTCGTCGACTGGCTGCGCGGCGAAGCGAAATTCGACTCGCTCGAGGCCCTGATCGCGCAGATGGACGCCGACAGCGCCCGCGCACGCGACATCTTGGCGAAAACGCCGCCCTTCCTTCCGTAATGCCAACGGCAACATCCATATCGGGCACGTGCTCAACAAGGTCCTGAAGGACCTCGTCACCCGCTCGCAGCAGATGCTCGGCCACGATTCCAACTACGTGCCGGGCTGGGACTGCCACGGCCTGCCGATCGAGTGGAAGATCGAGGAGCAGTACCGCGCCAAGGGCCTGAACAAGGACGACGTTGATGTCGTCGAGTTCCGCAAGGAATGCCGTGCCTTCGCCGAGAAATGGGTCGACATCCAGCGCGAGGAATTCAAGCGCCTCGGCGTCGAGGGCGACTGGGCCAACCCCTATCTGACGATGGCCTATCCGGCCGAGGCGCAGATCGCCCGCGAGATCATGAAGTTCGCCGAGACCGGCCAGCTCTATCGCGGCTCCAAGCCGGTGATGTGGTCGGTGGTCGAGAAGACCGCGCTCGCCGAGGCCGAGGTCGAGTATGAGGAGCATACGAGCGATACGGTCTATGCGGCCTTTCCGGTTATGCAGGCGTCCAGCGGCACGATGGGCGGAGCCGTCGTTGGCCCAGAGTTTGAAAAGGCCGCGCGGTTAGCGAATGCAGCCATCGTCATCTGGACGACCACCCCTTGGACAATTCCCGGCAATCGCGCGATCTCTTTCCATAATAAAATCGCCTATGGCTTATACCGGGTCACCGCTGCGCCGGAGCAAAACTGGGCCAAGGTTGGCGCGACCTACGTGCTCGCCAAGAATCTTGCCGAGTCGGTCTTTAAGGCAGCGAAGGTTGAAGCTTTCGAACTGGTCGAAGACATCTCATCCGAACAATTAGCTACTGTCACGGTGGCCCATCCCCTGCGCGGTCACGGCTATGATTTCGATGTCCCGCTCCTGGATGGCGACCACGTTACCGACGACGCCGGCACGGGCTTCGTCCACACCGCGCCGGGCCATGGCCGCGAGGACTTCGACGTCTGGACCGCGAATGGCCGCCAGCTTCACGAGCGCGGCATCGAGACCCGCATCCCCTACACCGTCGACGCCGATGGCCGTTTCACCAAGGAGGCTCCGGGCTTCGAGGGCGCGCAGGTCATCACCGACAAGGGCGAGAAGGGCAACGCCAACGACGTCGTCATCAAGGCGCTGGTCGAGGCCGGCAACATCGTCGCGCGCGGCCGCCTGAAGCATCAGTATCCGCATAGCTGGCGCTCGAAGAAGCCAGTCATCTTCCGCAACACGCCGCAATGGTTCATCGCCATGGACAAGCCGATCGGCGAGGCCGGCGCGCCGGACGCGGCCGATCCGAAGCCGGTTGCCGGCGGCAATGCCGACACGCTGCGCAACCGCGCGCTGAAGGCGATCAAGCAGACCGAATGGGTGCCCGCCGCCGGCGAGAACCGCATCAACGGCATGATCGCCAACCGGCCTGACTGGGTGGTTTCGCGCCAGCGCGCCTGGGGCGTGCCGATCACCGTCTTCGTCGAGAAGGAGAGCAAGGACATCCTTGTCGACCCGGCCGTGAACGCCGCCATCGCCGAGGCCTTCGAGGCCGAGGGCGCCGACGCCTGGTTCACCGACACGGACGGCGCCCGCTTCCTCAAGCCCTTCGGCTACGATCCGGCGAAATACGAGCGCGTCACCGACGTGCTCGACGTCTGGTTCGATTCCGGCTCGACCCATGCCTTCACCCTGGAGAAGCGCGCCGACCTCAAGACCCATCGCATCGTCGATGGCGGCAAGGACCGGGTGATGTATCTCGAAGGCTCGGACCAGCATCGCGGCTGGTTCCATTCGAGCCTGCTGGAAAGCTGCGGCACGCGTGGCCGCGCGCCCTTCGACATCGTCCTCACCCATGGCTTCTGCCTGGACGAGAAGGGCGAGAAGATGTCGAAGTCGAAGGGCAACGTCACCGCGCCGCAGGACATCATCAAGGACTCCGGCGCCGACATCCTGCGCCTGTGGGTCGCGGCGGCCGATTATTCCGACGATCTGCGCATCGGCAAGGAGATCCTCAAGACTTTCGTCGAGACCTATCGCAAGCTGCGCAACACCATGCGCTGGATGCTCGGCACGCTCGCCCATTTCAGCGAGGAGATCCGCGTCGTCGAGCCGCAGACCATGCCGGAGCTGGAGCGGCTGATGCTGCACAGGCTCGCCGAGCTCGGCCCGCAGGTCGAGGAAGCCTACCGCACCTACGACTACAAGAAGGTCGTGTTCCTGCTCTCGCAGTTCATGAACACCGAGCTCTCGGCCTTCTATTTCGACGTGCGCAAGGACGCGCTCTACTGCGATCCTCGGTCGAGCCACGTCCGCCGCAGCGCGCTGACCGTGGTCGACCATCTTTTCCGCTGCCTGACGACCTGGCTCGCGCCGATCCTGGTCTTCACCGCCGAGGAAGCCTGGCTTGAGCGCTATCCCGACACCAAGGCGCAGGATGGCTCGGTGCATCTGGAGCTCTTCGCCGAGGCGCCGGCGGGCTGGCTCGATCCCGAGCTCGCCGAGCGCTGGTCCAAGATCCGCCGCGTCCGCCGCGTCGTCACCGGCGCGCTGGAGCTGGAGCGCGCCGCCAAGCGCATCGGCTCCTCGCTCGAGGCTGCGCCGCAGGTCTTCGTCTCCGATGCTGATCTCTATGCGGCGCTCTCCGGCGTCGACCTCGCCGAAGTCAGCATCACCTCGGACATCCGCATCGAGAGCGGGGAGGGGCCGGCGGAGGCCTTCCGTCTCGCCGAGGTGCCGGGCGTCGCGGTCGTGCCGCATCGCGCCGAGGGCATCAAATGCGCCCGCTCCTGGAAGTATTTCGATCCCGCGACGGCCGATCCGGCCTATCCCGAGGTGACGCCGCGCGACGCCAAGGCACTCAAGGAACTCGGGGTGCGCGCCTGATGACGTCCGCCCGCCGCCTCGGCCTGCTCACGGTCCTGATCATCTTCATTTCGGATCAGCTCCTGAAATGCTGGCTGCTCTACGGCGTCGGGCTGGCGGAGAACGGCCCGTTCGACCTCGCCCCGTTCCTGACGATCGTGCTCGCCTGGAATCGCGGCATCTCCTACGGGCTCTTCCAGCAGGGCACGGATCTCGGACGCTGGCTCCTGGTGGCGATCTCCTTCGTCGCCGCGATCTGGCTCTGGCGCTGGATGTGGCGGACTGAAAGCCGCTTCACCGTCTTCAGCCTGGCGCTGATCATCGGCGGCGCGCTCGGCAACGGGCTCGACCGGGCCTGGTACGGGGCGGTCGTCGATTTCGTCCATCTCCACTGGGGCAATTTCAGCTGGTATATCTTCAACATCGCCGATGTCGCGATCGTTGTCGGCGTGCTGGGTCTCCTGTATGAGTCCTTCCGGCCGGCTGGGGAAAAGACGGCTTGACGACGATTTCGCCATCCTTTCGCCGTTCGTCTGTGGTTGAGGCGAAGGTGAGATTGTCCAAAGGGAGATATGACATGGCGCAACGCATCCGCGTGACGCATCTGCTGCTCGCCGGCGGGCTTGTGCTTGCGGCCCAGCCTGCCCTCGCTCAGGAAGGCATGCTGTTCAAGAACCTGCTGGAAGGTGTCGTCGGCGGCAAGGGGCCGGGCGACGACATCGACTATCGCGAGCGCGCCCCGCTCGTGGTGCCGCCGAACTCCGCCTTGCCGCGGCCGCAGGACGCCGGGAGCGCCCGCAACGCTGCCTGGCCGACCGATCCCGATGTCGAGCGCCGCAGGAACGCGAAGAACGTCACCCCCTATGTGCTGACCGAGAAGGCGCGCAACAACCCGATGCTGTCGCAGGAAGAACTGCGCAAGGGCCGCACCTCGGCGCGCGGGCCGCAGCAGCCGGAGATCCGTGAGGGCGACAACAGCAACTACGACAACCAGATCAAGCCGATCCGGGTCGGCAAGGAGGTTGCCGCGCGGCGCGACCAAGCGGCCGAGGACAACCTCACCTATGGCAGCGAGCCGCAGCGCACCACGCTCATCGAGCCGCCGATGGGGTATCGCCGGCCTGCCGACACCGCCGTGCTCGGCCCCGGCCGCGGTGGCCCGGTCGAGGACAAGCAGGCCGTCGGCCAGCGCGAGTTCGTGACCGGCCAGGGGCCGGTGATGCAAATCCAGCCCGAATAGGCCGAGTTGCGGGATCGGCAGGGGACCCCTTGCCGAAACCGCATCGCCTGACCAAGTTCCTTTCAGGGCGGGCGCATCGTGCCCGCCCTTTTCTGTCCGAGTGGGGAGACGGCATCCGGTGAACATTCATGCGCGCCAGCCCGGGCTGGCCGAGCCCGTCGAATCCTTCCGGCTCGGCAACGGCCTCGACGTCGTGGTCGTGACGGATCGGCGCGCGCCGGTGGTCACCCATATGGTCTGGTACCGCAACGGCTCGGCCGATGATCCGGCGGGCAAGTCCGGCATCGCGCATTTCCTCGAGCATCTGATGTTCAAGGGCACGCAGCGCTGGCCGGCGGGCGAGTTCTCCAAGATCGTCGCCGGCTTCGGCGGCCAGGAGAACGCCTTCACCTCCTACGACTACACCGCCTATTTCCAGCGCGTGCCGAAGGAACATCTGCGCGCGATGATGGACTACGAGGCCGACCGCATGACCGGTCTCTCCTTCGACGAGAGCGTGGTGGCGCCCGAGCGCGACGTGGTGCTGGAAGAGCGGCGCATGCGTGTCGATTCCGACCCCGCCGCCCAGCTCGGCGAGGAATTCTCGGCCTCGCTCTTCTTCCACCATCCCTATGGCACGCCGATCATCGGCTGGGAGCATGAGATCGAGCGGCTGAACCGCGATGACGCCTTCGCCTATTACCAGCGCTTCTATACGCCCGAGAACGCGATCCTCGTCGTCGCCGGCGATACCGACGCCGCCGAGGTGCGCCGCCTCGCGGAGGATACCTATGGCAGGATCGCCGCGCGCGGCGCTGCCCCCGTGCGTGAGCGCCCGATCGAGCCCGATCCGCGCGCCTCGCGCCGCGTCCAGCTCAACGATCCGCGCRTGCAGCAGCCCTCGCTGCGCCGCGGCTGGCTGACGCCGACCTATACCAGCGGCAATGCCGAGGAGGTCTTCGCGCTCGAGCTCGTCGCCGAGATCCTGGGCGGGGGCACCACCTCGCGGCTTTATCGCAGGCTCTGCGTCGAGGAGGAATTGGCGGCCGGCGCCAGTGCCTACTTCATGGGCTCGATGGTCGACCGCGCCGCCTTCCAGCTCTCGGTGAGCCCGCGCCCGGGCGTCGCGATGGCGGTGCTGGAGGCCGGGCTCGACACCGCGCTCGCAGCCTTCCTCGCCGACGGTCCGAGCGAGCTGGAGCTTGCCCGCGCCCGCACGCGCCTCGTCGCCGAGACGGTCTTCGCCCGCGACAACCAGGCTTCGCTCGCCCGGATCTTCGGCTCGGCGCTGGCGGTCGGCGAGAGGGTCGCGGATGTGCTCGCCTGGCCGCAGCGCATCGAGGCGGTGCCGCGCGAGGCGGTGGTCGAGGCGGCACGCCGCTATCTCAGGCCCGACCGCAGCGTCACCGGCCTGCTGCTGCCGGCCTGACGTCGCTCCTCCGATGCCGAGAAGGGTGGGGCTTCGAGCCCTGCCGACAGGAAACGCCATGAACGCGCCCATTCCGACTCCGAAGCTCAACACCGCCGGCCCCGCCATCGACGTCAAGACCGTGCGCTCGCCCGGCGGCGTCGAAGCCTGGCTGGTCGAGGAGCACAGCCTCCCGCTGATCGCCATCGATTTCGCCTTCGACGGCGGCTCGTCGCGCGATCCGGCCGATGCCGCTGGCGGCGCCTATCTCGTCTCCGGCCTGCTCGACGAGGGCGCCGGCGATCTCGATGCCGAGGCCTTCCAGGGCCGCATGGCCGATCATGCGATCAATCTCGGCTTCGACGCCCGCCGCGACGATTTCCACGGCTATCTCCAGACGCTCTCCAGCCATCGCGAGACCGCCTTCGAGCTGCTCGGCCTCGCGCTCAACAAGCCGCGCTTCGATCCCGATGCGGTCGCCCGCGTCAAGGCGCAGGTCATCGCCGGCCTGCAGCGCCAGGCGCAGAATCCGGAATCGCTCTGCCGCAACGCGCTCTATGCGGCGGCCTTCCCCGGCCATGCCTATGGCCGCCCGGAGAAGGGCGACATCGACAGCGTCTCGCGGCTCGAGGCCCCGGCGCTGCATGCCCTGACCCCGACGCTGCTCGACCGGAGCGGGCTCAGGATCGTCGTCGTCGGCGATATCGGCGCCGATGAGCTTGCCGGGCGGCTCGACGCGCTGTTCGGTGCGTTGCCGAAGGGCGAGCCGCGCCCGGAGATCGCGCAGCCGCTGCCGATCCAGGGCCTTGGCCAGACCCATGTCATCGACCTCGACGTGCCGCAGACCGTGCTGCGCTTCGTCGGACCCGGCCTGATGTGGCACGATCCCGACTTTGTCCCCGCGAGCGTGCTCAACCACATCCTCGGCGGCTCGGCCTTCACCTCGCGCCTGTTCATGGAGGTGCGCGAGAAGCGTGGCCTTGCCTATGGCGTCTCCTCAAGCCTTCTGCCGCTGCGCGAGAGCGCCATGCTGGTCGGCGGGACCGCGACCCGCAACGACCGTGCGGCCGAGTCGATGACCGTGATCCGTGAGGAGATGCTGAAGCTCGCCACGGAGGGACCGACGGAGCACGAGGTCGAGGAGGCCAAGCGCTACATCATCGGCTCCTATCCGCTGCGCTTCGACACCTCGCCCAAGATCGCCGGCGAGTTGCTGAATCTGGCCCTGCGCGGCGACACGCCGGAATTCCTCGCGACCCGCAACGAGCGCTTTGCCGCCGTCACCCTCGCCGATGTGAAGCGGGTGGCGCAGCGCCTGTTCGGCCATCCGGATCTGCTGGTCCAGGCGGTCGGGCGGCCGGTCGGGCTCGCCTGAGCGGTCCGTTCGGCGCTAGACTGCGGCAGAGCTGGAATCGCCTGCAAATCATGACCGTTCGCCGCCTCGACCCTGTTCTCGTCGACCGCATCGCCGCCGGCGAGGTGATCGAGCGCCCGGCTGCGGCCGTGAAGGAGCTGGTCGAAAACGCCATCGACGCCGGCGCGCGCTCGGTCGCCGTCACCATCGCCGGCGGCGGGCGCGAATTGATCCGCGTCGTCGATGACGGCGCCGGCATGACGCCCGACGACCTCGCGCTCGCCGTCGAGCGCCACGCCACTTCGAAACTGCCGGATGGCGACCTCTTCGCGATTCGCTCGCTCGGCTTCCGGGGCGAGGCCTTGCCCTCGATCGGCTCGGTCGCGCGGCTCTCCATCGCGACCCGCCGCCACGATGCCCCGCAAGGCTCGGGCCTGGTCGTCGAGGCCGGCGAGAAGGGCGTGGTTCGCCCCGTCGCGGCCGCGCCCGGCACGCGCATCGAGGTCAGCGATCTCTTCATCTTCACACCCGCACGGCTCAAATTCCTGAAGAGCGACCGGGCCGAGGCGCAGGCCGTCTCCGAGATGCTGCGGCGCCTCGCCATCGCCCATCCCGAGATCCGCTTCTCGCTCGAAGGCGAGCATGCCGGGAATTTCGATTGGCCGGCGGAAGCCATCGGGGAGGAGGGTTTGCTGCGCCGCCTCGGCCGCGCGCTCGGCCGCGACTTTCCGGAAAACGCCTTGCGCATCGAGGCCGAGCGCGAAGGCTTCGGCATCAGCGGCTTCGCCGGCTTGCCGACCTTCCACCGCGGCACCTCGGCCGGCGTGCACCTCTCCGTCAACGGCCGGCCGGTGCGCGACAAGCTCCTCCTCTCGGCGGTGCGCGGCGCCTATGCCGATGTCGTCCCCTCCGACCGCCACCCGGTGCTCTTCCTCGATATCGGCTGCGATCCGCGCTCGGTCGACGTCAACGTCCACCCGGCCAAGACCGAGGTGCGCTTCCGCGATCCCGCTCTGGTGCGCGGCCTCGTCGTCTCCGGGCTGAAGGCGGCGCTCGCCGCCGCCGGCCACCGCGCCACCACGACCGGAGGCGCCCGCACGCTCGACGCTTTCCGCGCGGTGCTCTCGATGGGCGGCAGCGGCAACGCCATCCCGCGCCCGGCCTTCCCGGAGACATCCGGCTGGAGCGCGCCGCAGCCGACATCGTTTTCAGCCCCGCAAGCCGGCTTCGCCGATTTCGCCGCGGCCTCGGCCGATGCCCGCGCGCATCTGGCCGAACCCTCGGCGGATGCGCTCGACCGGCCGCTCGGAGCGGCGCGGGCCCAGCTTCACGAGACCTATATCGTCGCCCAGACGCGCGAGGGCGTCGTCATCGTCGACCAGCACGCGGCCCATGAGCGGCTGGTCTATGAGCGGCTCAAGGCCGAGCGCGCCCGCTCCGGCATCGCCCGCCAGCCCCTGCTGCTGCCGGAGGTGGTCGAGCTCGACCCGGTCGATGCCGACCGCCTCAACACGGCGGTTGGCGAGCTCGAAGGCCTCGGCCTCGTCATCGAGCCCTTCGGCCTCGGCGCGGTGCTGGTCCGCGAGGCTCCCAGCCAGCTCGCCGGCGGCAACCTCCAGCGCCTCGTCCGCGATGTCGCCGATGCGCTGGCCGAGCACGGCACGGCCGGTTCGCTCGAAAGACGGCTCGACCATGTGCTGGCGACGATGGCCTGCCACAACTCCGTCCGCGCCGGCCGGCGCATGCGCCCCGAGGAAATGGACGCGCTGCTGCGCGAGATGGAAATCACGCCCAATTCCGGCCAGTGCAATCACGGACGGCCGACCTATGTCGAGCTCAAGCTGGCGGATATCGAGCGGCTGTTCGGACGGCGGTAGCGCCGTTTTAAATATGGTGATATCAACCTTTTGTGCTTCTCGATGGAACGCTGCGGGCGATTGCGCATTCCATGAGCATGCTGAGGGAGGCCGAACGCCACCCCGGCCGCGGACGGCCGGAACCGAATCGAACGCGAAGGGACGAACCATGGCCATCGCCAAGAACACGATCTGCGTCTGGTACGAGAAGGATGCCGAAGCCGCGGCGCGCTTCTACGCCGAGACCTTTCCCGACAGCGCCGTGCAGGCCGTGCATCGCGCGCCGACGGATTTCCCCTCCGGCAAGGCGGGCGACGTGCTGGTCGTCCATTTCACCGTCGCCGGCATCCCCTGCATCGGGCTCAATGGCGGGCCGGCCTTCAAGCAGAGCGAGGCCTTCTCCTTCCAGATCGCGACGGACGACCAGACCGAGACCGACCGCTACTGGAACGCCATCGTCGGCAATGGCGGCCAGGAAAGCGCCTGCGGCTGGTGCAAGGACAAATGGGGCGTCAACTGGCAGATCACGCCGCGCGTGCTGACCGAGGCCATGGCGGCCGGCGGCGAGGAAGCCAAGCGCGCCTTCACCGCGATGATGGACATGCGCAAGATCGACGTGGCGGCGATCGAGGCGGCAAGGCGGGGGTGAGGGTCAGGTCGGGCGATAGAAGCCGCGGTCGAGATTCCAAAGTGTCATGCCGGCGTCGCCGGCCTGCGGAAACCATTGCTCGTCGATGATGGCTTCAAGCTCACGTCGCGCGGCTAGGTAATCCACGGCGAGATTGGCACGTGCGGCAGCCAAGCGAACCTGCATGTTGGGGTGGCCGAACAGCTTCATGAGGATGCGCCTTTGGTCACCCGGGCGAGACTTGAGCTCGTTTTCCATGGCAAAAGTCCTTGTGATCAGGCGGTTGGCTCGCGCGTTCTCGTTGCCTTCGATGGCGTCATATTGCTCGATGCAGAGCTGCTCGAAGAGTTGAAGGATTTCTGCATTCGACAGCGACTTGAGATCGTGCTTTCGGCTCATTTCAGCACCTTGAACTGCCGTAGCGCTTGGTGACCCACCCTGACATGCTCGGACCAATCTCGACCAAGAAGGTAGTCACGCGGCGCTTGCATCCCGAATTCCAGATTGGGGCGACTGTACCATCCCGTGATCTCATGATGCTTGTATCGCGGAATACTGACAACGTTGTCGACGCCGTCGATGCCGGAGCGCGGAAAACCTTCGCGTCCGCCCGCGCCTTGCTCGACGATATGATGGTCGTCATAGCCTGGTCGCTTCTTACCGGCCTGTTCCTTGAGCTCTTCAAGCGATTTCGGCTGGTCCTGGTAGGAGCGGATCGAGGGCCACTCCGTATAGAGCCAGTGCCCTGCTTCGATCGCCGTGACGACGGCGCCGATCGGGCCGGCGCGTCTCAGCGCCTGGCGCGCGATTGCCTTGGCCAGCGCCTTGGCGGCCTTGATCTTCGGTGACCGATCTTTCGATGGGTCCTTGGGCGGATCGAGCGACGGGCCGCCATTGTCGCCGATGCCGGGCTGCCGGCTCTGTGCGTAGCCCTCGACATACCTCCATCGTCCGCTGTCGCGCCCATTGCCACCGGGAACGCGGGGCTGATCTTCGTTGAAGCCCGCCTTTCCGACGAGCGTTCCCAGCCGTGCGAGCGCACGTATCATGCGCTCACCGGCGAGATTGCTGGCGATCCTGCTTTGGCGCAGCCGAGCGGCTCGCGCCCGGTCTTGTATCGATGAGAGAAGGGGCATCCGTGCGTGTGATCTCCGCGACGGATACGGAGCTTAAGCACGTCAGCGGGGCCGGGGATAAAGTCGCCGCCAATCCCCGCTCAGCGCTTCGCGCGGGTTACAAGGCCCGGAGCATCACCACCTGCGTCTCGCCATAGGCTCGCCGCTCGAGCTCTTCGAAACCCTCCGGCAAGACAAGCTCGGCATCGGCGGCCTCTTCCAGCACGACGAGCGCGTCCTTTTCCAGCCAGCCGCCCTCGCGGGCCGAGGCCAGCGCCTTTTCGCCCAGCCCCTTGCGATAGGGCGGGTCGCAGAAGGCGAGGCCGAAGGGCGCCATGCCGGTGATCGGCCCGAGCTTCGTCGCATCGCGGCGGAAGATCCGGCTGAAGCCGGCCAGCCCCAGCGCCATCTGGTTCTCGCGGATCAGGCCGCGCGCTTCGGTGCCGTCATCGACCAGCAGCGCGAAGCCCGCCCCGCGCGAGAGCGCCTCGAAGCCAAGCGCGCCCGTACCGGCGAAGAGGTCGAGCACGCGCGCACCCTCGACCGCCTCGTCATAGGCATGGACGAGCACGTTGAAGAGGGATTCGCGCAGGCGGTCCGAGGTCGGCCTGATGCTGCCGATCCCCGGTTTCGGGCCGGCCAATGGCCGGCCGCCGAGACGTCCGCCGACGATCCGCATCGCTTAGTCGCGCTTGCCTCGCGGGCCGCCGGGACGCGGGCCCTTGCCGCCGCCAGGACGTCCGCCGCCGCCCGGCTTGCCGCCGAACGGGCGCGCGCCGAACGGCTTGCCGCCGCTACGCTCGCCGCTGCTGCGCCCGGCCGGGCGTTCGGAGGAGCGGGCGCCGAAGCTCTTCTCGCCACCGCCGGGCCTGTCGCCGAAGCTGCGGCCGCGCGGCTTGTCGCCGGCCGGCCGTTCGCTGAAGCGGCGGGCAGGGCGCTCGGCGCCGTCACGCGGCGCGCGCTCGGGGCGTTCGCCGCGC
>NZ_JBFRDQ010000077.1:0-17931 GCF_052113865.1 Allobosea sp. TAB14
ATCGTCCCCAAGCTGGCTGACGTCACCTTCATCCTCACCGAGAAGGCGCTGGTGACGGTGCGCTATGACGAGCCCGGCGCCTTCAACATCTTCCTCAACCGCGCGACCAAGCCCGGTGGCTGCGGCGAGCAGCCGGAGGTGGTGCTCGACGGGCTGATCGAGGCGATCGTCGACCGCGCGGCCGAGGTGCTGCGCGGCGTCGGCGACAAGATCGACATGGCCTCACGCCGGATTTTCGCCGGGCGGGCGCAGGACGTCGAGCAGGGGGGCGTCTATCAGGTGGTGATCCAGCGGATCGGCCAGCACGAGCACATCATCTCGAATGTCCGCGAGAGCATGATGTCGGTCGAGCGCGTCCTGCTCTTCCTCTCGGCCAACTACAAGCGCCCGAAGAAGGCCCAGACCGGCTTCTCCGCCGAATGGCGCTCGGCGGTGCGCGACGTGCAGGCCATCGAGGAACATGCGACCTTCCTGTCGAACAAGCTCCAGTTCATGCTCGACGCGACGCTCGGCCTCGTCTCGATCGAGCAGAACAAGATCATCAAGCTGTTCTCGGTCGTCTCGGTGGCGCTGATGCCGCCGACGCTGATCGCTTCGATCTACGGCATGAACTTCAAGGCCATGCCGGAACTCGACTGGCAGTGGGGCTATCCGCTGGCGCTGGTCTCGATGGTGCTCTTCGCGGTGCTGCCCTATCTGTTCTTCCGCTGGAAGAAGTGGCTCTGAGCGATTGACCGGCTACAGCCAGCCATTGCGCTTGAAGCGCCAGTACAGCACGGCGCAGGAGGCAAGGATCACCACCAGCACGCCGTAATAGCCATAGGGCAATTCCAGCTCCGGCATGTTCTTGAAGTTCATGCCGTAGATGCCGGCGACCGCGGTCGGCACGGCCAGGATCGCCGCCCAGGAGGCGAGCCGTTTGGTGATCGCGTTCTCCTGGCTCTGGCCGACCAGCAGGCTCGCCTCGAAGGCGAAGGCCAAAACCTCGCGCAGGCTGTCGATCTTCTCCTGCACGGTGCGGACATGGTCGGTCACGTCGCGGAACATCGGCGCGAGCGTCGGCCTGACCTGCGGCACCGTGCCGTTCATCAGGCGCTGGCAGACATCGACCAGCGGCGCCACCGCATTGCGCAGGCGCAGCAGGTCGCGCCTGAGCATGTAGAGCCGCTCGATGTCCGAGCGCGCCATCGGCTTGGCCAGGACCTTGTCCTCGATTTCCTCGACCTCGTCATGGATGGCCTCGAGCACCGGCATGTAGTTGTCGACGATGAAGTCGAGGATGGCGTAGAGGATGAAGTCCTCGCCCTTCGCCAGCGAGGTCGGGCAGGTTTCCCAGTGCTGCCGGACCGAGGTGTACGAGGTCGAGGCGCCGTGCCGGACGCTGACGATGTAGCCGCGGCCGAGGAAGATATGGGTCTCCCCGAAGGCGATGCGCCCCTCGATCAATTGCGCGGTGCGTGCCACCACGAAGAGGGCGTCGCCATATTGCTCGAGCTTCGGGCGCTGATGGGCGTTGGTTGCGTCCTCGACGGCGAGCGGATGCAGGTTGAATTGCCGCTGGACGCAGTGAAGCAGGGCGGCGTCGGGCTCCAGCAATCCGATCCAGACAACGTGGTCGTCCTTGCGTGACCACTCGCCGGCCTCCTCGACGGGGACGTCGGCGACGCGCACGCCATGGGCATAGACGCTGGAGGCGACGACGCCGGCCGCATGGAGATGGCCCGGCTCGGCCGGGGCAACGGAGGGTGAGGGTTCGGGCGCGGTCCTGGCGGCGAACCTGACCTGTGAAGCCGTCATGCGATCACCTCATCTTTCGCGGGATCACCTTAGGGCAGGCTAGAACGCTTCGACCTTCGGGGAAATCATTTTTGCGGCAAAAGAATTTCGGGCCTTCGCGGAGGAGGCGGACTTGCCGCCGGCGCCCTTGCCGTGGATGGGATGGATCATCTCTTTTTGCGTCCGTCAGGAGAGTATTTTTGCTGCTGGTCCGGCCAAAGACGGAAGCCTCCGCTTTTGCGAAAATCGCGCCAGATCGTATATATGGCGCGTATCTTCAGCCATTTGCGGCGATTGACGAGCTCTTGCCATGACAACATCGATATCCCGGAGCGGTTCGTCCGCTGCCGGTGTTAAGCCGTTCTATTCCAACTTCGGCTTCCAGGTTTTGACCGCGATGGTGGTCGGGCTCGCGCTCGGCTGGGTCGCGCGCAACATCGGCCCGGATGCGGCCGGACAGCCCAACTGGCTCACGACCACGCTCGCGACCACGGGCTCGATCTTCGTGCAATTGCTGCAGGCGCTGGTGCCGCCGCTGATCTTCACGGCGATCGTCGCCTCGATCAGCAATCTGCGCCAGCTCTCCAACGCAGCCGCGCTGGTCTGGCAGACTCTGCTCTGGTTCGCCGTCACCGCTTTCATCGCGGTGTTGATCGGCATCGCGCTCGGCCTTCTGATCCAGCCCGGCATCAATGCCGGCGTGGTCGCCGCCAGCGCCAAGGCGCCGGGCACGGTCGGCTCCTGGCTCGACTTCCTGAAGGGGCTCGTGCCCGCCAACATGCTCGGCCTGCAGGCGACGACGCGGGTCGACGGTGGCGGGGCGACCACCCGCCTCGGCTTCAACGTGCTGCAGCTCCTCGTCATCTCGATCGTCGTCGGCGTCGCTGCGCTGAAGGTCGGCGAGCGCGCCAACAGCTTCCTCGCGCTGAACGAGTCGTTCCTGGCGATCGTCCGCAAGATCCTGTGGTGGGTGATCCGGCTGACGCCGATCGGCACGGTCGGCCTGCTCGGCAATGCCGTGGCGCAATATGGCTGGCAGACGCTGGAGCAGCTCTCCTGGTACGCCTTCGCGATCTATCTCGGCCTCGCCATCGTCCTGCTCGTCGTCTACCCGACCTTGCTCGTCCTGCACGGGCTTTCGCCTGCGCGCTTTTTCGCTGGCGCCTGGCCGGCGATCCAGCTCGGCTTCGTCTCGCGTTCCTCGATCGGCACCTTGCCGGTGACGGAGGCCGTGACCGAGAAGAGCCTGGGCGTCCCTCGCGAATACGCCGCCTTCGCGGTRCCGCTCGGMGCGACSACSAARATGGACGGCTGCGCCGCGATCTACCCTGCGATTTCCGCGATCTTCGTCGCGCAGTTCTACGGCGTGCCGCTCGGCATCCAGGAATACGTCCTGATCGCCTTCGTCTCGGTGATCGGCTCGGCCGCGACTGCCGGTCTCACCGGCGCGACGGTGATGCTGACGCTGACGCTCTCGACGCTCGGCCTGCCGCTGGCCGGCGTCGGCCTGCTGCTCGCCATCGACCCGATCCTGGACATGGGCCGTACGGCGGTGAACGTCGCCGGCCAGGCGCTGGTGCCGACCCTCGTCGCCAAGCGCCAGGGCATGCTCGATCAGGCGCAATACGACCGCGCCGGCGATATCGACGCGATCGACGCGACGCCGCGGGCGGCGTGAAGCCGAAGGGCCTGAGGCGGCTGCCGCCTCAGGCCATCACCTTGGCGACGACCTGCTTCAGCGCCGACCCGTCGCGCTCGAGCCAGCCGGGAACCGGCAGGTTCTTCGAACGCAGGAACTCCGGGTTGAACAGCTTCGACTGGTAGCGCGTGCCGTAGTCGCAGAGCACCGTCACGATGGTGTGGCCCGGCCCCATCTGCTGCGCCAGCCGGATCGCACCGGCGACGTTGATGCCCGATGAACCGCCCAGGCACAGCCCCTCATGCTCCAGCAGGTCGAAGACGATCTGCACCGCTTCCGCATCGGGGATCTGGAAGGCGGCATCGACGGGTGCATCGACCAGATTGGCGGTGATCCGGCCCTGGCCGATGCCCTCGGTGATCGAAGAGCCCTCCGACTTGAGGACGCCGCTGGTGTAATAGGAATAGAGCGCCGCGCCCATCGGATCGGCCAGTCCGATCGTCACCTTCGGATTGCGAGCCTTCAGCGCCATGCCGACGCCGGCGAGCGTGCCGCCCGAGCCGACCGCGCAGATGAAGCCGTCGACCTTGCCCGCCGTCTGCTCCCAGATCTCCGGGCCGGTGGTGTCGAGATGGCCCTGCCGGTTCGCGACATTGTCGAACTGGTTGGCCCAGATCGCGCCGTTGGGCTCGCTCTTCGCCAGTTCCTCGGCGAGGCGGCCCGAGACCTTCACGTAATTGTTCGGGTTGGCATAAGGAGCCGCCGGCACCTCGACCAGCATCGCGCCGGCGAGCCGCAGCATGTCCTTCTTTTCCTGGCTCTGCGTCTCCGGGATGACGATGACTGAGCGATAGCCCAGCGCATTGCCGACCAGCGCGATGCCGATGCCGGTATTGCCCGCCGTGCCCTCGACGATGACGCCGCCCGGCTTCAGATGCCCCTTCGCCTCGGCGTCGCGGATGATCGCGAGCGCCGCCCGGTCCTTCACCGATTGGCCGGGATTCATGAATTCGGCCTTGCCGAGGATGGCGCAGCCGGTTTCATCCGAGGCGCGCTCGAGCTTGATGAGCGGGGTGTTGCCGATGGCTTCGATGACGCCGTCGCGGATAGTCATGGCAGGATTTCCCAATTCGTCCCTGACCTGATAGGCGAAAGCCTCGTTCCCGTCATCAGCAGGCCGGCTCTGCGCCGGAGATTGTCACGATGCCCGCCGCCCGATCGAATCCGCCTCCGGATGCTTCGCCTCGCCTTGCGATGAACGAAGTCCTGACCATCGATCGCCTCGGCCAGAAGGGCGATGGCATCGTGCAGGCGCCCGCCGGCAGCATCTTCGTTCCCTATGCGCTGCCGGGCGAGACCGTGCGCGCCGTGGTCGATGGCGATCGCGGCCAGCTCGTCGAGATCATCGCGCCCTCCGAATCCCGCATCGCCGCGATCTGCCCGCTCTTCACCCGCTGCGGCGGCTGCGCGGCGCAGCATATGGCGCCGGGCCTCTATCGCGAATGGAAGCGCCAGCAGGTCGTGACCGCGCTGAGCCGCGCCGGCATCGAGGCGCCCGTGGCCGATCTCGTCGACGCCCATGGCGCCGGGCGTCGCCGCGTCACCTTCCATGCCCGCCGCGAGGGCGAGGCGATGGTGGTCGGTTTCATGGCGGCGCGCAGCCACGATCTGGTTCCCGTCGAGGCCTGCCCGGTGTTGGCGCCGGGCCTCGACCGGGCGCCGGCGGCTGCGCAGATGCTGGCGAACCGGATGGGCGGGGCTAACAAGCCGCTCGACATCCAGATCACCGCCTCCGAAGCGGGGCTCGACGTCGATATGCGCGGCCACGGACCGCTCGGCGACAAGCTCAGGCTCGCCTTGACCCAACTGGCCGAGCGGCTCGACCTCGCCCGGCTCTCCAACCATGGCGAGATCGTCGTCGAGCGCCGTCCACCCTTGCAGCATATGGGCAAGGCGCTTGTCGCCCCGCCGCCCGGCGGCTTCCTGCAGGCGACGGTGCTGGGGGAGGAGACGCTGGCGAATCTCGTCACGGCGGCTCTGCCCAAGGGCAAGCGCGCCGCCGATCTCTTCGCCGGCTGCGGCCCCTTCAGCTTCCGCATCGCCGAGCGCATGCAGGTTCTCGCCGTCGAGAGCGACAAGGCCGCGATGCTGGCGCTGGCGAAAGGTTTTGGTGCGACGCCGGGGCTCAAAGCCATCGCGACCGAGACGCGCGACCTCTTCCGCCGCCCGCTGCTCGAGCATGAGCTCAACGGTTTCGACGTCGTCGTGCTCGACCCGCCCCGTGCCGGCGCCGAGGCCCAGGCGAAGCGGCTGGCGGCCTCGAAGGTCAGGGACGTGATCTACGTCTCCTGCGATGCCGGCAGTTTCGCGCGAGACGCTGCGACGCTGGTTGCGGGCGGATATGCGCTGGAAGGCGTGACGCCGGTCGATCAGTTCCGCTATTCCGCCCATGTCGAGCTCGTCGGCGTGTTCCGGCGCGGCAGGAAGGGCTAGGACTTCAGGATGAGCGCAATTCTCGATCGCATGGCCGGCATCGTCGGCGCGAAGAACATCGTCACCGATGCCGACGCCATGGTGCCCTATCTCAAGGAATGGCGCGATCTCTTCCGCGGCAAGGCGCAAGGCATCGTCCGCCCCGGCTCGACGACCGAGGTCGCCGAGCTGGTGAAGCTCGCAGCCGAAACCGGCACGACATTGGTGCCGCAGGGTGGCAATACCGGACTCGTCGGCGGCCAGATCCCGATCGCCGAGGGCAGGGAGATCATCCTCTCGCTGCAGCGTCTCGACAAGATCCGCGCGGTCGATACCGATGGCGACACCATGATCGTCGAAGCCGGCGTCACGCTGAAGCGGGCGCAGGATGCGGCCGAAGCGGCCGGGCGTCTCTTCCCGCTCTCGCTGGCTTCGGAAGGCTCCTGCACCATCGGCGGCAACCTCTCGACCAATGCCGGCGGCACCGCCGTGCTCGCCTATGGCAATGCCCGCGAGCTCTGTCTGGGCCTGGAAGTCGTGCTGCCGGACGGTCGCATCTGGAACGGTCTGCGCCAGCTCCGCAAGGACAACACCGGCTACGATTTGAAGGACCTCTTCATCGGCGCCGAGGGCACGCTCGGCATCATCACGGCGGCCGTGCTCAAGCTCTTCCCGCTGCCGGCGGCGCGGGCCACCGCCTTCCTCGCCGTGCCGGACCCGGAAGCGGCGCTGGAACTGCTCAACGCCGCCAAGGCCGGCGCCGGCGGCACGCTCACCACCTTCGAATTGATGCCGCGCATCGGCCTCGATTTCGTCCTGCGCCACGCATCGGGCACGCGCGATCCGCTCTCGGAGCCGTCGCCCTGGTATGTGCTGATGGAGGTCTCGGCCCAGTCAGCCGCCGGGCTCGACGAGCATGTCGAGGCCTTCCTCGGCGATGCTCTGGAGAAGGGCATCGTCACCGATGCCGCGCTCGCGGGTTCGCTGACCCAGCGCGCCGATTTCTGGAAGCTGCGCGAGATGATGTCGGAGGTGCAGACCTATGAGGGCGGCTCGATCAAGCACGACGTTTCCGTGCCGGTCCATGCCCAGCCGGAGTTCCTGAAGCGCGCCATCGCGGTGGTCGAGGCGATGGTGCCGGGCTGCCGGCCGGTGCCCTTCGGCCATCTCGGCGACGGCAACATCCATTTCAACGTCAGCCAGCCGGTCGGCGCCGACAAGGCGGCCTATCTCGCCGGCTGGAGCGAGATGAACGAGGCGGTCCACGCCATCGTCACGGAGCTGCACGGTTCGATCTCGGCCGAGCACGGCATCGGCCGCCTGAAGCGCGACCTGCTGCCGGGCGTGAAGGACCCGGTCGAGCTCGATCTGATGCGCGCGATCAAGCAGACGCTCGATCCCAGGGGCGTGCTCAATCCGGGCGCGATGCTGGCGCAGGGCTGAGCCTGCCGGGCGTGCGTCATGCTCGGGCTTGACCCGAGCGTCTCATGACGAGGAGGCTCCTGAGCCTCCTCCTGAAAGAGTTTCTCGGGTCTGCGCTCCGCTTCGCCCGAGAATGGCGGCGACCTGGCGGGCAGCCTGCCGCGCACAAAATCCCTTATCGGCGGCTCTGCCTAAAAAACTGGCAGGACGGCCTTCCCGCCTGATTGACCGCTTTCGGGCCCCTCTTTAGCCTTTGAAGCACAATCAAAAATCGGGGGTCGGCTCAGATGATCGGCGTGGTGCGTGGGGTTTCGAAGAATGCGGCGGCGAAGGGCAGGGGGATGACCCGCCGCGCGCTGGCCGCAGCCGCTGCCGGCTGTGCCCTGGCGCTCGCCTCGGCAGCGCCCGCCACCGCCCAGACGCCGGTCAAGTTCACGCTCGACTGGGTCTTCCAGGGGCCGACCTCGCCCTTCCTCGTCGCACTCGACAAGGGCTACTACAAGGCCGAGGGGCTCGACGTGACCATGGATCCCGGCCAGGGCTCGGCCGGCGCCGTCCAGCGGGTCGCGACCGGCGCCTACGATATCGGCTTCGCCGATGTGAACTCGCTGATCGAATACAACGCCAAGAACGCCGGCAAGGAAATCCTCTGCGTCTTCATGGCCTATGACTTTCCGCCTTTCGGCGTGCATGCGCTGAAGAAGAGCGGGATCACGAAGCCTGCCGATCTCGCCGGCAAGAAGCTTGGCGCCCCGGTCTTCGACGCCTCTTTCCGCCTGTTTCCGGCCTTCGCCAAGAAGGTCGGCATCGACGCGGCGAGCGTCCAGCACGTCAACCTGACGCCGCAGCTGCGCGAGCAATCGCTGGTGCAGGGCACGGTCGACTTCATCTCCGGCCATTATTTCTCGTCGATCCTCGACCTGAAGGCGCGCGGCGTGAAGGCCGAGGATGTCGTCTCGTTCAACTACTCCGACTACAAGATGGATGTGTACGGCAACGGCATCATCGTCTCGCCGGCGCTGGCCGCGAAGCCGGAGGTCGTGACCGGCTTCCTGCGCGCCACCGCCAAGGCCTGGAAGGAAGTTGCCGCCAATCCGGYGCTCGGCATCGCCGCCGCCAAGAAGCGCGACCCGCTGATCGACGAGAAGCTTGAGGCCGAGCGCCTCGACATGTCGCTCAAGATGAACGTGTTGACCCCTTACGTGAAGGAGAACGGCATGGGCGATGTCGACCCGGCGCGCTTCGCCCGCTCGGTCAAGGACGTGGCCGAGGCCTTCGGTCTGCCCGCGGCACCCGAGCCGGACAAGGTCTTCACCGGCAAGTTCCTGCCGCCGAAGGCCGAGCGGATGGTTGCGCCTTGATTCATGAAGGGTGCCGAAGAGAGCGATGAGCGGAATGACGAATGCGGGGAACCCTTCCCCCGTGTGGGAGAAGGGCAGGGATGAGGGCCTGCCTTTCCCGCAGAAGGCGCAGCCGCTCCTTGTCGTATCGACGATGACCCGCAGTCCCTCACCCCTGCCCCTCTCCCATCCGGGAGAGGGGTTCCCCACGCCTGCCGGTGATGACGCTGCCTATGCTTGACAGTTCGGAACCACCGCTCGTCGAACTGCGACAGGTCAGCCTCGCCTATGGCAGCGGGCCCGCGCGCATGCTGGCGCTGGAGGATGCGACGTTGTCCATCGCCAAGGGCGAGTTCATTGCCGTGGTCGGCCCTTCCGGCTGCGGCAAGTCGACCCTGATGAAGCTCGTCACCGGCCTGCTGCCGCCGAGCGGCGGCGAGGTTCGCGTGCACGGGCAGGTGGTGAAGGGGCCGATCCGCGGCGTCGGCATGGCCTTCCAGGCGCCGACGCTGATGCCCTGGCGCACCACGCTCGACAACATCCTGCTGCCGCTGGAGGTGGTCGAGCCGCACAAGCGCCGCTTCCGCGCCAACAAGGCCGAATACGTCGCGCGGGTCGAGGCGCTGCTGGCTTCTGTGGGCTTGGGCGGTTTCGGCCAGAAATATCCCTGGCAGTTGTCCGGCGGCATGCAGCAGCGCTCGAGTCTCTGCCGCGCGCTCGTCCACGAGCCGGATATCCTGATGCTCGACGAGCCTTTCGGTGCGCTCGACGCCTTTACCCGCGAAGAGCTCTGGAGCGTGATGCAGAAGCTCTGGATGGAGCGCCGCTTCACCGCGGTGCTCGTCACCCACGATCTGCGCGAGGCGGTCTATCTCGCCGACACCGTCTATGTGATGAGCCGGCGTCCCGGTAAAATCGTCAAGATCCGCAAGATCGAATTGCCGCGTCCGCGCACGCTGGAGACGACCTTCGAGATCGAATTCGTCGACATCGTCCACGAACTGCGCGAGCGCATCCACATGGAGCATGCGTGATGCGGCCTCCTGTTGGACAAAGATCATGACGGAGAGACAGAAGCGTCTTTTGCTTGTCGCCATGCCCTGGCTCGCCATGGCGGGGCTGCTGCTGCTCTGGGAACTGGCCTGCATCGTCTTCGACGTACCGGAAATCCTGGCCCCGCGCCCGAGCCGGATCTTCGAGACGATGGTCCAGCGCTGGGACATCCTGCTGCGCTTCTGCCTGGAGACGCTCTGGACCACGATCATCGGCTTCGCGCTGGCAATCGGCTTCGGCCTGCTGCTCGGCCTCGCCATCGGCGCATCGCCCTTCATCTATGCCGGGCTCTACCCGCTGCTGATTGCCTTCAACGCGATCCCGAAGGTCGCGATCGTGCCGATCCTGATGATCTGGGTCGGCGTCGGCGCCTTGCCGGCGGTGATCACCGCCTTCGTCATCTCCTTCTTCCCGATCGTCGTGAACGTCGCCACGGGGCTTGCCACCATCGAGCCCGAGATGCGCGACGTGATGCGCTCGCTCGGCGCGAGCCAATGGGAGATCCTGACCAAGGTCGGCGTGCCCCGCGCGATGCCCTATCTCTTCGCCAGCCTCAAGGTGGCGGTGACGCTCGCCTTCGTCGGCTCGGTGCTGTCGGAGACGGTGGGCGGCAATCGCGGCATCGGCTTCCTGATGTTGTCCGCCGGCGCGCGCAATGACGCGCCGACCACCTTCGCCGGCCTGTTCTCCATCGCCATCATGGGCATGGCGCTCTACGCGCTCTGTGCCCTGGTCGAGCGGCGGATGACCCGCTGGGCGTTTCGCGCCGAGATCGTGAGCTGATTCAGGGCGTCGCGACGTAGCCGTCGCGGCGTGGATCGGCGGCGCCGGTGAACACGCCCGTTGCCGGATCGACCGCGACCGCCTGCATGCCGCCGCAGCGCATCGTCCAGCCGACATCGAACGCCTTCGCATCATGGCCGCGCCGGACGAGTTCGGCGATGGTCTCCGGCGCGATCCGGTTCTCGATCTCGACGAGGCGCCCATCCCAGAGCCGGGCGCGCGGCGCCTCGATCGCCTCCTGCAGCGGCAGCCCGAAGACGAGATGCTGCACCATGGCCTGCGCCTGCGTCTGCATGATGCCGTAGCTGCCGGGCGTGCCGAGTGCGAGCACCGGCTTGCCGTCGCGCGTCGAGATCGAGGGCGACATGCACATGGCCAGCGCATCGCCGGGCTTGGCCCGGTTCGGGCTGCCGGTCTGCACATCCGCCCAGTACAGGAAGTTGTTGAGGCAAAGCCCCGTGCCGGGCACCACGACGCCGCTGCCGAACGGGCTGCCGAGGCTCTGCGTGATGCAGATCAGGTTGCCCTCGTTGTCGGCGATCGAGAAGGAGGTGGTATGCGCCGGATCCTCCTTCTCCTGCGGCGTCCATTGCTCGGTCGGTCCCGTCACCGGCTTGCCGTCAGTGAGGCGTTGGCGCAAACGCGCGACGGAAGCCTCGGACAGAATCTCGGCGAGCGTCTCCGGGCTTGGATTGTTGTGGGCGATGCGCTCGCCCGCCGCGAGGCGGATCGCGCGATAGACGAGGTCGAGATGGTCCACGCCGTCCCTGGGAAGCGACGCGAGATCGAGACCTTCGAGCAGGCGCAGCGTCAGCAGGAACTGGAAGCCTTCGCAGGGCGGCGGCGGCACATGCACCGACAGCCCTTTGAAGCTCGCGGCCAGCGGCTCGCGCCACACCGTCTTCACTGCCGCAAGGTCGGCCATCGTCATCGAGCCGCCGAGCCCCTGGAGATGGGCCACGATCGTCTCGCCGAGCGTGCCGCGGTAGAAGTGATCCGGTCCCTTTTCCGCGATCTCGCTCAGCGTCCGGGCGAGATCGGATTGGATCAGCAGCGAGCCGAGATGCAGGGCGCCATCGGGCTGGTAGTTCTTGGACCAGGCCGGATAAAGCGCCGGGTATGTCTTCAGAAGCGGGTCGTTCTCCTCGAACTCCGCCGCGCCGAATTCGGCGAGAGCGAAACCGTCCCGGGCGAGCGCGATCGCCGGTGCGAAGATCTCGGGAAGTGATTTACGGCCATAGGTCTTCACCAGCTCGCACCAGCCGGCGAGGTTGCCGGGCGCGGCGACCGAGAGGGCGCCGCGTTCGAGATCGGAGCGCTTGCTGAAGCGCTCGACCGGGAAGCTCGCCGGGATCGGCGGCACGAAATCGAGCACCCGCACCCGCTGCTCGGCTGCGACCCATAACGTCGCGAAGCCCATGCCGGCGAGGCAGGACATGAAGGGTTCGACGACATTGAGCGCCGCGGCTGTGGCTGCGGCGGCGTCGAAGGCGTTGCCGCCCTGGGCCAGCAGCCGGGCCCCGGCCTGGGCTGCGAGCGGATGTGCGGCGGCGACCATGCCGTGGCGGGAGGTCATGGTGGGGCGGCGGCCGTGCATCTGCGCGTTCTCCTCATCGTGCTTTTGCACGATCAGAGCATGATTCCGCCGCTAGAACAGGCTGCCTTGCCCATCATCGACGGGACGCCGGGTCGCTTTGCGCGCATGGCTCGCCGGCTCGGCCGCGGGAGGCTCCGGCACCGTCTCCGCCATTGGCGCCTGCACTTCCGGCCCGTCATGCGCCACCTTGTTGACGGCGGGTCCGATCGCGACCGGCTCCAGCAGATCGTCCGGTGGCGGCTTGAGCAGGCGATTGATCTGCTGCGGCGCGGCGCCCGGATCGAGCCAGGCATCGTAATCGGCCGGGTCGAGGATGACCGGGCAACGGTGGTGGATCGCGGCCATGGTGCCGTTGGCCGGGCCGGTCATCATCGCGACGGTGTCGATCTCCGAACCATCAGGCGAATGCCAGGTTTCCCAGAGCGCCGCGAAGGCGAAGAAGCCGCGATCCGGCCGGCGGAACAGGAAGGCGTCGGCGCGCGCCTGCCGCCTCGTTCCGGAGCGGCGCCACTCGTAGAAGCCGTCCGCCGGCAGCAGGCAGCGCCGCCGCGTCAGTGCGTGGCGGAAGGAGGGCTTCTCGGCCGCGCTCTCCATGCGGATATTGATGACGAGGGGGAAATCCTTGGGGTCCTTGACCCAGCCGGGAATGAAGCCCCAGCGCATCAGCAGGAACTGCCGCGCCCCGTCATGAAGTCTGATGATCGGCACGGGCTGCGTGGGCGCGRTGTTGTAGCGCGGCGGAAAATTCGGCTGCTCGCGATAGCCGAAGCTCGCGCGCATCGCCTCGGGGGGCAGGGTGATCGCATAGCGTCCGCACATGGCGCCTGTTTAGCGCGATAGCGGCAGAGCAAAGCAACACTTTGTTGGGGTTTGGCCCACCATAGTCGCGGCGAGTTGGGGCTCAGGATGACCGTCTCCGCGACGCAATTGCAGGCCGGCGAGGCGGCTGATCGGATGGACGGGCTCCGCGCCCCCCGTCTCTCGACCGATTTCCTCAACCGCTACAGCGAAGCGTTGATGCTGATCGAGATGGCGGAGAGCGACGACAGCGTCATCGAAGACCTGCAATCCTGGCGAAACCTCTGCTATCGCGGGCATTTCGAGATATCGGCTCTGCGCTGCGCTGGCGAGGCGCTGGTCGCCTATGACCGGCTTGACCCGGCGCGGCGCAAGAGCTTCGAGGAGGTCTGCCGTTCCATGGCTCGCCTCGTTGCGACGGTGACCGCGCTCCTCGTCGAGAAGCCGCGCCCTGCCGAATTGCCGACGATCATCGAGGTGGCGAGCGAGGCCTTGCGCAGGCTCATCACGCGCTCGACCCAGTTCATCAACGCCAACGGCACGATCGACATCGCGACCTTCGACGATGCCAGCCTGCAAGGCGAGATCGACGCACTGCTGGCGCGCTGATCAAGCGCTTTGTCTCAGCATCAGATCTCTCCGAAAAGTGGATTCCACTTTTCGGTCCGATGCTAGCGCTGCGCGCCGACGAGGAATTCGCGATTGCCGTCGCCCCCCTCGATCGGAGAGAGGATCGGCCCAGAAACGGTGAAGCCCAGCTCGCCCAGCAATCCGACGATCTCGTCGCAGACCTGAAGCTGGATCGCCTCGTCCCGGACGATGCCCTTCTTCAGCGCCGCCCGTCCGGCCTCGAATTGCGGCTTGATCAGCGCCGCGATTCCAGCCGAAGGCGCAAGCAGCGCCGCGACCGCCGGCAGCACGAGCTTGAGCGAGATGAAGCTGACATCGATCGCCGCGAGGCTCGGCCGCTCGGGCAGCGCTTCGACAGCCAGCGTGCGGATATCCTGCCCTTCGAAGCTGGTGACGCGCGGGTCTGACCGCAGCGAAGCATGGAGCTGGTCACGCCCGACATCGACGGCGACGACATGGCGTGCACCGCGTTTCAGCAGCAGGTCGGTGAAGCCGCCGGTGGACGAGCCGACATCGAGGCAGACCAGACCCTGTGGATCGAAGCCGAAGGCATCGAGCGCGCCCGCCAGTTTCAGCCCGCCGCGCGAGACGTAAGGATGCGGCGCCTGCGCGGTCAGCACCGCATCGGCGGCCACCATCTCGGAGGCCTTGCGCACGGGGGTGCCATTGGCGGTGACCAGCCCGGCCGCGATCGCGGCCTGCGCACGGGCCCGGCTCTCGAAGAAGCCGCGCTCGACGAGCAACTGATCGGCCCGGCTCTTCATGGCAGGGACGTCAGGCCAGCTTCACCGCGCTCGGCGTGCCCAGCGCAGCCTCGACGGCCTTGACGATACCGGCGGCATCGAGCCCGGCGGCGGCATACATGGCGTCCGGCTTGTCATGGTCCTGGAAGACGTCGGGCAGCGTCAGGCTCCGGATCTTCAGGCCGGCATCGAGCGCGCCGTTCTGCGCCAGCAGATGCAGAACATGGCTGCCGAAGCCGCCGACCGAGCCTTCCTCGACCGTGACGAGCACCTCGTGCTCGCGGGCGAGCTTGAGGATCAGCGCCTCGTCGAGCGGTTTCGCGAAGCGGGCATCGGCGACCGTGGTCGACAGGCCGCGCTGCGCCAGCAGTTCGGCGGCCTTGAGACATTCGCCGAGGCGCGTGCCGAGCGAAAGCAGCGCGATCCGCGTGCCCTCGCGGACGATGCGGCCCTTGCCGATTTCGAGGGGCAAGCCGACATCCGGGATCTCGACGCCGACGCCTTCGCCGCGCGGATAGCGGAAGGCGATCGGCCCTTCGTCATAGGCTGCGGCGGTCGCGACCATATGGGTCAGCTCCGCCTCGTCGGCGGCGGCCATCACCACCATGTCGGGCAGGCAGGCGAGATAAGCGATGTCGAAGGAGCCGGCATGGGTCGCGCCATCCGCGCCGACGAGTCCGGCGCGGTCGAGTGCGAAGCGCACGGGCAGCTTCTGGATCGCCACGTCATGGACGATCTGGTCATAGGCGCGCTGCATGAAGGTCGAGTAGATCGCGACGAACGGCTTGTAGCCCTCGGTTGCCAGGCCGGCCGCGAAGGTCACCGCATGCTGCTCGGCGATGCCGACATCGAAGGTGCGGCCCGGAAATTCCTTGCCGAAGGCGTCGAGCCCGGTGCCCGACGGCATGGCGGCGGTGACGGCGACGACCTTCTCGTCCTCCCGCGCCTGCTTGATCAGGGCCTGGGCGAAGACGTTCGTGTAGCTCGGCGCATTGGCCGGCGCCTTGGCCTGCAGGCCCGTCACGGGGTCGAACTTGACGACGGCGTGGTATTTGTCGGGGGTGGCCTCGGCCGGGGCGTAGCCCTTGCCCTTCTGGGTCACGACATGGACGAGGATCGGCCCGTTGCCGGCGTCGCGGACATTGCGCAGCACCGGCAGCAGATGGTCGAGATTATGCCCGTCGATCGGCCCGACATAGTAGAAGCCGAGCTCCTCGAACATCGTCCCGCCGGTCCAGAAGCCGCGGGCATATTCCTCGGTGCGCCTCGCCTTGTCGTGGAAGAAGCGCGGCAGCCGCTCCGCGAGCTGCTTGGCGACCTCGCGCAGCGAGCGATAGGTACGGCCTGAAACCAGCCGCGCCAGATAGGCCGACATCGCGCCGACCGGCGGGGCGATCGACATGTCGTTGTCGTTGAGGATGACGATSAGSCGCGMRTCGAGCGCGCCGGCATTGTTCATCGCCTCATAGGCCATGCCAGCCGACATCGCGCCGTCGCCGATCACGGCGATGACGTTGTTCTTGCGGCCGGCGAGATCGCGCCCGACGGCCATGCCGAGCCCGGCCGAGATCGAGGTCGAGGAATGCGCGGCGCCGAAGGGGTCGTACTCGCTCTCGGCGCGCTTGGTGAAGCCCGAGAGCCCGCCGCCCTGGCGCAGCGTGCGGATGCGGTCGCGCCGCCCGGTCAGGATCTTGTGCGGATAGGCCTGGTGGCCGACATCCCAGATCAGCCTGTCGCGCGGCGTGTCGAAGACATGGTGCAGCGCCACCGTCAGCTCGACCACGCCGAGCCCGGCGCCGAGATGCCCGCCGGTGACGGAGACGGCATCGATCGTTTCCAGCCGGAGCTCATCGGCGAGCTGGCGCAGTTGCGTGTCGTCGAGCCTGCGCAAATCGGCCGGGGCTTGGATCGTGTCGAGGAGCGGCGTGACAGGACGGGGCACGAGGCAATGTGATCCTTCGGTGAGATCACCTGAAATAGAGGTTGCGCGGCGCGCTGGCAAACCAGAGGTGGGGATCGGTCTGCGCATAGCAAGCGCCGACTCATCCCACGAAACGGGTGGCTCCCGCGCCAGCAACGCCGTTCAGTGCCCTCAAGACCGCTTTCGAGGACAACGGGCGATGGAAACGACCGATACTACACCGCTGCCGATGGCATTCCGCCGCATCGGCTGGTCCAATCTCTCCGCCCAGTTCTCGGAACAGATTGCGCTGGCCGCCGCGCCCTTGGCCGCGGTTCTCCTGCTCTCGGCCGGGCCGGCCGAGACCGGCTGGCTGCAGACGGCGCAGACCTTGCCTTTCCTCCTTTTGTCCATCCCGGCGGGCCTGATGGTGGACCGTGCCTCGCGGCGCCGGCTCATGGTCGGCACGGAAGCGCTGCGCGCGCTGTCGCTGCTGGCGATCCCGCTGCTGCTGGCCCTGGGCAGCCTCAACCTGACCTGGCTTGCCATGCTCGGTGCACTCGGCGCCATCGGCACGGTCTGCTACAGCGTGGCGGCCCCAGCCTTCGTTCCCTCGGTCGTACCACGCGCTCAGCTGGCTGACGCCAATCGCTGGCTGGAGCTCGCCCGCAGCGTCGCCTATGCCGGCGGGCCGGCTCTCGGTGGGGCGCTCGTCGGCTGGATCGGCGTCTCGACGGCCTATGGCCTGGCCGCCGCACTTTCCATTCTGGCAGTCCTCTTTCTGGCCGGCTTGCCCAAGGATGAACCGCCCTCCGGTCAACGGCGCCATTTGCTGCATGATCTGGGGGAGGGGGCCCGTTTCGCGGTTGGCCACGACCTGCTCAGGCCGATCCTGCTGACGGCGGTCTTCTTCAACATCTCCTGGTTCGTCTTCCAGGCGGTCTATGTCGCCTATGCGGTCCAGAACCTCGGCCTGAGCGCGACCCAGGTCGGCGTCACGCTCGGCATCTACGGCGCGGGAATGATCGTCGGCGCCGCTCTCGCGCCCGCCATAGCCCGGCGCGTCTCTTTCGGGACGTTGATCCTGCTCGGGCCTTTCGCCGGGCTTTGCGCGGCCGGCGTGATGCTCGCGACGCTCTGGTTTCCGTCCGTCCAGCTGGTCGGAGCGAGCTTCTTCCTGTTCGGTGTCGGGCCGATCATCTGGACGATCTCCACGATGACCTTGAGGCAGGCCGTCACGCCCAATGCGATGCTCGGCCGCGTCTCCGCCTTGATCATGACGGCGACCTTCGGCGCCCGTCCACTGGGCGCCGCGATCGGAGCCTCCGTGGCGGCGCATTTCGGCATCGCCGCCTGCCTGGGTCTCGCAACTGCGGGCTTTCTGGTTCAGCTGCTCGTCATCGCCTTTTCGCAGGTGCCGAGATTGCGGGACCTGTCCGAGATCGCCTGACGGGCGTGGCTGCCGGCAGCGAAGGTGTCATCCCTCCGGCAGCGGAATGAACTCCTTGTCGTCGCCGGGCACGGTGTCGAAGCGGCCGGTCTTCCATTCCTGCTTGGCCTGCTCGATGCGCTCCTGCGAGGAGGAGACGAAATTCCACCAGATATGGCGCGGGCCATCCATCGGCTCGCCGCCGACGATCATCACGCGGCTTTGATCGACGGCGAGGATCGAGATGCGGTCGCCGGGCTTGAAGACCAGGAGCTGGCCGGCGCCGAACTCGTCCCCGGCGATGTCGACCTTGCCCGAGACGATGTAGATCGCGCGCTCGTCATAGTCC
>NZ_JBFRDQ010000078.1:0-17533 GCF_052113865.1 Allobosea sp. TAB14
CAACAGAAGGCCGCGGGCGCCGCGCTCGCCGCCAAGCGGGGAGACATCAAGGAAAGCAAGCTCAAGGGCGCATCAAAATCGATGGAGAAGTCGATGAGCGAGAGCGAACTCGAGAAGATGGCTTCGACCAAGCGCAAGGGAAAACCCGAGCACAAGAGCGAGCATTGACTCGCGTTTCGAGGAAATAACGATGACATCACACTTCGAACCGCCCTTCCCTGAGCAGCAGCAACCGATGCCGGGGCGCACCGATGGCATGAAGCCCCGACCGGACCATGGCGAGGACAGCTATGTCGGCTCGGGTCGTCTCAAGGGCAAGCGTGCCATCATCACCGGTGGCGACAGTGGCATCGGGCGGGCTGTCGCCATCGCTTTCGCGCGGGAAGGCGCGGACGTCCTGATCTCCTATCTGAACGAGGACGAGGATGCCGCGGAAACCCGCGGTTGGGTCGAGAAGGCCGGACGAAAAGCCGTGCTGGTGTCCGGAGACATCCAGGAAGCTGMCCATTGCCGCCAGATCGTCGACCGGACCGTGGCCGAATTCGGCGGCGTCGACATCCTCGTCAAYAACGCTGCCCATCAGGCGAGTTTCAAGGATATCGGCGACATTTCGGACGAAGAATGGCAACTGACCTTCGCGGTGAACATCCACGCGATGTTCTACCTGACCAAGGCTGCCGTCCCGCACATGAAGCCTRGTTCCTGCATCATCAATACCGCTTCGGTGAATGCCGACAAGCCCAACCCGACCCTGCTGGCCTACGCCACGACCAAGGGAGCCATCCAGAACTTCACCGGCGGRCTGGCTCAATTGTTGGCGCAGAAGGGAATTCGGGCYAATGCCGTGGCGCCCGGGCCGATCTGGACGCCGCTGATCCCCTCGACCATGACGGGCGAGAGCGTCACGCAGTTTGGCAAGCAGGTTCCCATGAAGCGGCCGGGACAACCGGCCGAGCTCGCCACGGCCTATGTGATGCTSGCSGATCCGCTCTCGAGCTACGTCTCGGGCTCCACCATCGCGGTRACTGGCGGTCATCCGATCCTGTGATGGCAGGCGGGTCAATCTTTGTTGAGCTTCCGGAGATTGCCGGGCAGGCCCGAGAAAGGAAGATCGTCCGGCTTGAGCAAGCTGTCGGACGGTTCAGGACCATGGCTCTTTTCGCCCCTGTGCGCCTCATTCCAGTGCCGGATCTTGTCTGTAAGCCGTAGAAACTCGGCTRCCTGCGGGGAACCTGCGGGCGCGTCGCTCAGCSCRGCGGCGCGCTGTACGGCAGCCTCATATTCCTCATGATTTTTGARAGTCATGGCTGGAGTCCAATTCGGATTGGTTGCTGGCAGCAATCTCGTCGAGGAGTTCGSAGGCGGCTCGCGACAAAGCCTCCGGCGGCGCCATATCTTCCTGAAGATGCCATTCCACGAAGTCCCGGCTCTTCCCGGCTCTCTCCGCCAGAAGCGCCACCCAATCGCGGTGCGGGTAAGCTGCATTCATCTGCAGCGCGAGATCCCGGCCGGAAGTAAACGGTTCGGACGMRAGCATCRGGRMCTCCTGTACWCTCCGAAGAGAAAAAGACCCCGCCGGATGYCCGGCGGGGCCGCGCGCTCAAGCAGCCTTGCGATTGATACCGTCCAGCGCGAGCTTGGTGAGTTTCTCGTCGGTCGCGGCTTCCTCGTCGAGATTCTGCTTCAGGAGCGACGCGCAGTCATTGCGACCGAGCTGCTTCGCCCAGGCGACCAACGTGCCGTAACGCGTGATCTCGTAGTGCTCCACCGCCTGGGCCGCGGCAATCAGCGCTGCGTCGAGCACCTGCTTGTCCTCGACTTCGCCGGCGACGTCATTGGCCTCTTCGAGGATGCCGTCGATCGCAGGGCATGTGACGCCCTTTTCCTCGACCCCATGCAGGCGGAAGACCTCCTTCAGGCGCGTGATCTGGCCCTCGGTCTCGCGCAGATGCGTTTCGAAGCCGCGCTTGAGATCCGGGCTGGTCGCCTTTTCGACCATGTCCGGAAGCGCCTTCTTGATCTGGTTCTCGGCGTAATAAATGTCCTGAAGCGTATGGACGAAGAGGTCGTCCATCGTGGCGATGTCTTTAGAAAACCAACCCATGCCGCTCTCCATTTTGGCAGRAAAATCCCCCAGCGCTTGGTCGTTCCCGAGGGCTGGTCCGCCCTCTTCCGAAAGCCGGACGGCTTTGTTCAGATCACCGTGGARCGATAGGGTTCCGCCGTCTCGTCGAACCGGTTCCASCCTGCTGCACGGTATTCCGCGAGRCGGGCATCKCGGTCGATGGGAGATGCCCCATCGAGGATGGCCTCAACCGCCGGAACCTGCTCATCGGCWACGCGAACGRAAACMACRSTACCSCCGCGSCGRAYCGTTTCKGCGTAGTAGTTGGCATCYTCTTCRCTGTGRCCGGMGCTGGTCAGMGCYCCGACGATCCCGCCGGCGACGCCRCCGGCCGCGGCGCCYGCTGCCGTCGACGCGAGCCAACCTGCRGCCACCACCGGGCCGATCCCGGGAATGGCGAGCAGTCCGACACCTGCGAGCAGACCGGCTGCTCCACCGAGCGCCGCGCCTATTCCGGCGCCTTCACCGGCATTGCTGTCATCGGCCTTGGCGTGCCGACCGACCACGCTGATGTCAGCGGCGCTGACGCCCTCGGCTTCGAGGGCTTCGACCACCGACCGGGCGGTTTCGTAGTTTTCATAGGAACGCGTCAGTGTCTGAGTCATGGGAGTCTCCRATTACTGGCGGGTGATGTTGCCGCGATAGTCGACGGTGACGTTCACTTTGGCGCCGCCATGCGTGGCGCTGCCCTTCCAGACRCCATTGGCRTCCTTCGTCAGCGGACCAACCTGCGAATAGCCGTTGGCCTCGAGACGGCTCTTCGCCTGTCCTTCGGTGAAGCTATTCGCGCCTGGAAGCGGAGCATTCTTGTCCGCTTCGCCCTTGGGCGATGGTACGGGTGACGTGGTCGCGGGCTGAGCGAGCGCACCAAAGGAGGTCGTTGCCGCGGTGAGAAACGCGAGCAAAAGCTTCTTCATGTCTAARCTCCTCGAAACTCGTGGAATGGTCCACTGAATGCATTTCGAACGAGCTGCGCGCCGTTTCTGTTCCGCCAGAATTTTGCATCCGTAGCGACCAAACCGCGGGGCGCTTTCTTCATATGCCGGGGCAGCGCCAGGTGGCGGCCGCGAAGTCACCGGGGCCTCTGGCGCAGGTCCTTTGGGCTTGACTCGTAACCCCCGTCAGCGCCCGCCTGAACCAGACCCCTTTGCCGTTTCCGACCGCGTTCACAGACACGCTGTGGACCACGACCGAGAAGGAGCTCAATCATTTGCCGCAGCGCTCTACGAACCCCACGACAGGGCATTGCCAATTGGTTGGAGTACGAATAGGCGGCTGCTGCCGCTTGGCCGCCGCCTTCCCTGGGACGAACGATTGACGGCCTCGATCTTGTTGCCGTCCAGATCGAACACGCCGCGAATAGTGAGCATTGCGTTCGGAACGCAGCCGGGCGGACAAGCATCGCGTCCGCCATGGGCAAGACTGTGCGATGAAACGCCTCGTCGAGTTCGCGCCAGCCTGGTGGACCGTAAGGTCTCGTCTCATGGTCGCCTGCCCGAAATCGATTTCGGCAAGCATGCAAGCGAGACGCTSGGTAAGACCGGCAGCTATTCGCCGGCGCCCGCCGCCGGCTTGTCGTCCGGCTTCACACGCGGYTTGTCGGCATCGCCAGTATCYTTTTCGGGATCGGGATTGATCGAGACCTTCGYGGTCGCCTCCGTCCCCGGATCGCCCTGGATCGATTTCACGCGCTGCTGTTCTTCAGGGCTGAGCTTGTTGCCTTGGCCGTCTCGCATGGGTGCCTCCTGTCTGGAATGYCCCCCAAAGGAGAACGGGCCTCYATCACGGGAGTTCCGGCCCGCTCAYGACTCGACRCGGGATGGCCGGGKRCGCCCGTCAGGAACCAATCCGCTGCGACSGCTGTTTGCCTGTCACTTTCGCYCATCAGCAGGAGGGGCTCATGGACAGTATCATTTATCTCGTCGGTCTCGTGGTGGTCATCATGGCCATCCTGTCGTTCCTCGGYCTTCGATAGGAGTTCGCCATGTCCATGTCTGGAACGGACGTCGTCGTCGCTCCCGTGACCGTCAACAAGGAGAACCGCTCCTATGTGCAATGGGGACCGATCATCGGCGGCGCGGTGATCGCGACCGCCATCTCAACCATYATGACGGTCTTYGGCTCGGCGATCGGCCTGTCGATGGTCTCAGCCGATTTCGAAAGGAGCTCCAGCGCCACGGCGCTGGCAATCGCCGGCGCCCTCTGGGCRCTCTGGGTCATGGCCTCCGCCACGATGGCCGGCGGCTATCTTGCAGGCCGCATGCGCCAGCCGAGCTTCGATGCCAATGGCGAGGAGCGCAGGGTGCGCGATGCAATCCATGGCCTCCTCGTCTGGGCGACCGGAGCGCTCCTGATCACCATCGTCGCGACGTCATCGCTGTTCGGCGCSGCGAAGACGGCGGCCCACGGTGTCGCGAACGCCGGCTCGGGCGTGGCGTCGCTGGTGTCGCAGAATGCCGACCCGCTCGCGATGGCGCTCGACAACGTCATGCGCGCCAACGGCCAGCAGCCGCCAACCGCCCAGGAACGCGACGAGGCCTCCCGGATCTTCGTCAGCGCYCTCSCGAACGGCAAGATCGAACAGGGCGATCGGGATTATCTCGCCTCGCGGCTGGCCGCGCGTTCCGGCATCAGCGAACAGGATGCGCAGAAGCGCATCGATGACGCCTATGCCCGGCTGTCGCAAGCCAAGGAAACCGCCAAGCAAGCGGCCGAGCGCGCACGCAAGATCGCGGTTCTGACGGCGTTCCTGACGGCCGCCGCGTTGCTCGTCGGAGCTGCAGCCGCCTCGTGGGCCGCCACATKGGGCGGGGAACATCGGGACGAGAACCTTCGGRTCGAGCCGACRCCGTGATCGGCCCCTGGATCATGGAAKCTCTCTTGTTCGGCCCGCCTCGGCGGGCCGAAGCTTTTTCACCTCACCCTGAACCGATCGCAGCAGGTCAGCGTTGCTCCGGACGGCCCACGRTCTCAAGACCCTCCCGAATTTGTTCGATGARCAYCATGACGATCTCCTTTGGTGGAATCGCGACCCGTCCATCGCGGCTCRGCCCCGAGTGATCGAGGACGACGATCCTTTTCGCTCCCGGCGCGTTTCCCTCACGATGCAGGAGATCGCCCATGCCCCCCACCGATGMAGCAATCTCCGAAACCATCCGGAACGTCACRAGTCTGRAAGAACTCAACGCTGCCATCACGGCGTCCGGCCCGCTCGTTCCCGGCGCAACCCGGGCCGTCCTCGGAGAAGGCCCCGAGGGCGCGGCCATCGCCTTCGTCGGCGAGCAGCCCGGCGATCAGGAGGACCGGCAGGGCCGCCCTTTCGTCGGCCCTGCCGGCCAACTGCTCGACCGGGCCCTCAACGAAGCCGGTATCGACCGGCGCTCCAGCTACCTGACCAATGCCGTCAAGCACTTCAAGTTCGAGCAGCGCGGCAAGCGGCGGATACACCAGCGGCCGACAACCGGGGAGGTCAGGCACTATCGCTGGTGGCTCGAGCGGGAGCTGGATTTCGTGAACCCGCATCTCGTCGTCGCCTTGGGTGCRACCGCCGTCCTGGCCTTGGCCGGGAAGGCCTTGCCGATCTCGCGCAATCGCGGCGCGACCCATTTCGGGGAGCGGCTGGGCTTCATCACGGTTCAYCCCTCCTYCCTGTTGCGACTGCCGCAGGAAAAGGATCGAACACAGGCTTACGACSCATTTGTCGCTGATCTCCGTCAGATCCGAAAACTCGCATCCGCTTGAAATCCGCCATTTGCCGAATGGTGCCGGTCAGGAGAGCGTGACTGTGAAAAGGCGGYAAGCCCCCTGCTGTCGATGATCTGAATGCGCGCTCGCGACAAGCGGATCAGGCGCTCACCCTCGATGACATGGAGCGCGACCGTCACGCCGGACCGGCGCACGCCCAGCGTATGGGCGAGATCGTGATGAGTGATCGGAATGATGTCGCTGGCCAGGGTCTCGCCGCAACGAGTGAGCGCGTAGGYGTGCCATGGCGGAGGCCACCACTCGGCCTGGGTTAYCTCTCGCCCACCCGTGCACAAGTCTCACGAATACATCCGTGCTGCGAAGCTTTGTTTCCTCCGATCGAGCGGCTTCTAGGCGGAAGCGCAACGGTTCCACGCACCGACGTAGCCGTGACGTCGCTTTCGCCGATGCGCGCAAAATGGATGCTCTCGGTCAGCCAAACGACTTCACATGTTTCCTGAGCAATTCGAGCTTTTCACCCAGAACCTCTACAGGCACRGGCTTGGCAATTGTTCCAAGCGCCGCCGCCGCATGCTCGSCGGCGACCTCSGTCTGGCCAGTGACGAAGATGCTTGCGACGCCGCGTTCTYGCAGCCACGCTGCGGCRAGTGGTCCTGTTCGKCCATCGGCAAGGTCGATGTCCACCAGCGCACCGTCGATCTGGAATGTGTCGAACYTCATYTTCAGCTCGGCAAAGCTGCTGGCGGAGCCTGCGAAGATGTGCCCRAGATCCTCGATCATCGCCTCGATGTGGAACACGATGAGAGGGTTATCCTCRAGGTAGAAGATGCGGAGCGGTGCGAGCGGAGATCTCATGGTCACAARCCTCAAGCCGGATTTCACCGRAAKCGCGARAAKGGSCCCGCCGCGATGCAGCGCAGGCCTTCCGGRTGRAAGAYGATTTCGGGAGGGAYACCGAASAGCCCCTGCAGGGCGGACCGGATATACCGCGTCCCGTAGCCGGCCTTGKRTGGCTYGGCGACCGGRGGACCGCCGCTTTCGATCCAGCTTATCGTCAGGGTSGGTTCGCTTGTCGACKTGAGGCTCCAGGTGAGATGCACCCGTCCCTCCGGACGTGACAGCGCGCCATATTTCAGAGCGTTCGTGGCAAGCTCGTGGAGGCACAGGGCRAGCGTCGTACCAGCGTCCCGGCCCAGTTGGATCGGCGGTCCTTCGGCTATGATGAGATTTTCSCCGTTTCCGCGATATGGCGAACAGGTCCGYCCGATGATGTCGGCCAKATCGAYTGTTTCTCCGCCTGCCTCGAAGATCGCCGAGTGCACGACCGAYAGGGCCRTGAGCCKGCCCGAGAAATCGTCGGCGAGCCCRTCGATCGACGTCGCGCTTCGTCGGGTCATTCCAAATATCGCAGTCACGCTCGCAAGGATGTTCTTGACGCGGTGATTGAGCTCCCGTCGCAGTTCAAYTTCGCGCTCGATRTGGTCCCTCACGTCCCGCTGCCGCAGCCTCGCGAGCAGTGCGGACTGAAGACCGCTGAGCAACTCCAATGACGCCACCGGCCGCTGAAAGAATATCTGGCGTGAGCGCGGCCASGTCTTGCTGAGTTCCGCAYGRATTTTCGCATGGGGCGCYGCCCCATCRAGGAGGACGATGATTGGCATCTCAGACCAATCCGGTTGAKCGACAAGATGTTCCGCGATGATGCTCAACACCGACGGATTAAGCGCCTCATGGGTCACGACCAGCATGCCCGGCGCCTCGGTCAGCCGSGAGGCGAGTTCGTCTGGGCCGGTMGCCTGCCTTACGGCCACTTCGTGTTCATCGAGGAGTGCGCCCAAATATTCCGCGTCCCTGCGGTAGGGGGCAAGGATCAATACCCAGTCCAATGAGCGRTCGACACTGGACACCATCCGCTCACGATTCTGGGAGTGGATTGTAAGCGACGACCGTGACGCCGGAGCTCTGGATGAAGAGCTCGCGTACGTCGAGATCATGCGGGCCGTGCCGCTTCTTCACCACCGTGATGCTGCGCCTGAGACGCTCGCCATGCTCGATGATGCGCAGCAGGAGTACTGTGTCCCCTAGGAAACTCACATCGACGTCGATGCCGACATCCTCGCCGAGCAGCCCGTGCTGTGCGACGATCAGCATCGTCAGAACGCCGGCGCGGGCGAGGTATTTGAGGAGCGATTGGATATCCCGCACCGCYTTCTCGCGGTTCGGCAGCGAGTTGAGATAACCGGTGAAGCTGTCGATCACCACGACCCGCACYTTGTCGCTGCTAACGGCCTGCTGCACGATTTGGCCGAACTCGCCTGGCGAAATTTCGTTGGGATTGAAATCACGGATGATGAGTTGGCCGTCGTCATGGAACTGCCTCAGATYCATGCCCAACCCCTCGGARCGTCGGAAGAAAGTCTCGATGCGCTCCTCGAACAAGAACAGGGCGACGCTTTCGCCGCGCTTCAGCGCCGCAGTCGCGTAAAGGGATGCCATGGTGGACTTGCCGGTGCCTGCCTGGCCGATCACGAGCGTGGTGGTTCCAGCCTCCTGTCCGCCGCCGAACATCTTGTCGAGCTCGTCGACGCCGGATTTGATCAATTGCGGCTTGACAGTCTCTGCTGCGGCACCCGGCACGAGCCGTGGAAACACGATCACACCTTCGCCTTCACGGATCGCCATRTCGTGATAGCCGTCGGCTATGGGTACGCCGCGCATTTTGCTGACCTCGACGCGACGGCGGACGGAGCCATATTCCTSCAGCGACTTATCAAGGCAGATCACGCCATGGGCGATCCCTTCGACCTCCTCGCCGGTGTKCTGGGCATGTCGTACTTTCGTGTCGAGGAGCAATGCCACGACATCTCGCTTCGCGAGAAACGCCTTGAAGGCAATGAGCTCACGGCGAAAGCGCGGCGTGTCGCCGGTGATCAGTCTGATTTCGAGGAGAGAATCATAGACCAGGCGGCTGGGCTTATGCTGCTCGATCGCTTCTTCGATTGCTTTTCTGGTTTCGTCGAGCCGCAGTTCGGCCGTCTGAAAGATTGTCTGGTCGGCGGCGCCGTTGACCGCATCCGACGCCGACAGCTCCTCGACGCGGATGCCGTCCAATGTCCAGCCGTGAGACGCGGCGATCGCTTCGAGCTCCGCCCTCGTCTGTGACAAGCTGACATAGATGCAGCGTTCCCCAGCGGCCGCRCCCGCCCTCAGGAACTGGAGTGCAGCAGTGGTCTTGCCGGAGCCCGGTTCGCCCTGAAGAATATAGAGGTTGGAGGCTGGTAAACCGCCCCTCAGAATGTCGTCGAGTCCGGCAATGCCTGTACTCACTACCGCCTCTTTCCTGCCCCCAGCCACATGCACCCCCACATATCAGAGCATCAACTGCGGCTGAGAACGCACAACCCCAATAACCGTTCCGCGTGCCATTGACTCGCGTGCCAGCGCGCAATGGAGAACGRAGATCCGGAGCCAGCGGCAGGGCGGCTGATMGCCAAGGGAGGATCAGAGGATCAGCGGCCATGGGCCGAATCGGCTGTTGACGGGCCTGAAGCTGGCTGGCCGCAGGATCGTGGGCTTTGCGAAATAGAGATTCCGTCRCCGCCATGGCATTTCCACGGGCGCCCRTCAGTGAGCGAGCTCTTCAACCTCGCTTGGGCCGCSGGCCTCCTCGATCCACCGCACGTTCGTATCGACGAGAAACGCGGAAACCTGGCTCGCCACCTCTTCTTCTCCGGAACATGTCGATGACGGCGATGTTGAATTCGGCACCGCTGGCCATCACCGAGCCAGATGCGATCAGGCTTGAGTATCCCTGGSGATCACAAGGGGGGCGCATGCGTTCGACTGGGCTGTTCTGTTCCCGCCGYACCGTTYTGGCGCTGCTTGTCTCGTCATCCGTCGTCAGCCTATCTAAAGGCTCCACCGCCCTTGCCGACCAGACCAGCCAAAATCGCTTCGGCTACGAAGACGTCATTGGTCGGGCAAAGGCCCTTGCCGAGCGGCCTTTCGATGCCGAAGCGGCAACAATCCCGCAGGAGCTGACGAAACTCTCCTATGACAGCTATCGCGAAATTCGCTTTCGGCGGGACAGGGCATTCTGGCGCGATGGCGCTTCCGATTACCGMCTCCTCCTCTTCCATCTYGGCTTTCTTCACACCAAGCCGGTGCAGGTCCACAYCATCAAGAACGGCACTGCGATCCCGCTCCCCTTTACGACAGGCCTGTTCGAATACGGCAAGGTCCCGGTTCCCAAGCAGCTGTCGCCGTCACTGGGATTTGCCGGCTTTGCCGTGACCACCACGCTGAATGATCCGAACGTTCAGGACGAACTCATCTCCTTCATCGGCGCGAGCTATTTTCGCTTTCTCGGTCGGGGGCATCGTTACGGCTTGTCGGCTCGCTCGCTGGCCATCGACGTTGGCGGCGAGCGACCGGAGGAGTTCCCGTTCTTTCGGGCGCTGTGGCTGGAGGAGCCGTCGCGTGACAGTACGGAACTCACGATCTACGGCCTGCTGGACTCGCGGTCGGTGGCGGGAGCGTTCCGCTATGTCGTCACTCCAGGCAAGCAGACGAGCGTGCAGGTGACCGCGACGATCATGCCGCGCAGGGAGATTGCTCGCCTGGGGGTGGCGCCCCTAACATCGATGTTCCTCGCGGGCGAAGGCGACCTGAGCCGGCGGACGGATTTTCGGCCGGAAATCCACGATTCGGATGGCCTCATRTTCMRGACCGMATCCGGCGAATGGGCCTGGCGTCCGATCCAGAATCCAAAAGCCTTGCGGATTTCGAGCTTTGCGGACCAGAACCTGCGGGGCTTTGGCCTGATGCAGCGCGACCGCAACTTCGAGCATTATCAGGATCTGGAGGCCCAGTACCATGCAAGACCGGGTTACTGGATCGAGCCGGAAGGGGATTGGGGAGACGGGCGGCTCGAGCTGATCGAAATACCGACGGACAACGAAGGCTTCGACAACATCGTCGCCTGCTGGACACCGAGCACGCCGTTGCCTGCCGGCAAGGCGACCGTATTCAGCTATCGTCTGTCGGCCCTATCGACGACTGRKGCGCTCCATYCCYACGGCCAAGTCAAGAACAGCTTCAACGGAGCCGACAGCTTAGAGAGCTCAGCCGATGGCATCGGAAAGAAGCGCTTCATTATCGATTTTGCCGATGGAGACCTTGCCTTTTATCTGTCAGACCCCAAGAGGGTCGAGGTTGTCGCCTCGACGACGGCCGGCGCCATCCTGGGCACGATCCTCGATCCCAATCCGATCACGAAGGGCTTTCGTGTCATCGTCGACGTGAACTTGCCAGCGGGTGAGAGCACAGAGCTGCGCGTGTTCTTGAAGTCGCGCGGTCGCGTCCTGACCGAAATCTGGACGAATTCCTGGACGGTCGCCGCGCCGGATTCGATCCCTAAAGCAGTCCGAAACGATTGAAATATCCTGGAAGAGCCGGCGCCCGAAGTGCAACTCCTATGGGGCGGACGGCGGCATGGCGTCCAAACCAGGGGTCGACAGGCCGYCGACAGCTCGCCTGGTGCCGGCCGAGGCGGAGGGCTGAACAGGTTTTGAAGCGCTCGCRTTCGAGCGTCGCTTGGGCCGRGGCTGAAACGGCGCGCGCCCGGCTSGACGACGAAATCGACTGACGACCCGAYGCTCCRTCYCGCCGTTCACGGAYTGCGCGGCGTCAGCGCGACGGCGGCCTCCCAGGTAAATGCGGAAGGTGAATCTCTCCTGGAGATAAAGCTCGACCGTAGTCGCGGAGTGGCTGAGATAGCCGACGCCTTGTGCAGCTCGACTGACGCAACGCACGAMGCACTGACATAACTGTACCTTTCTCGCTTCAACCTGGCACAGTGGCGCTGGCCGSGCGATCCGAGCTTAGACAGATCCTCCTATCGCCGGGGCATCACSYGCAACGGAACCGCGGTACCGGTTTGAGCGGSAGGCGTCGTCCCTCTTGCCCGCCTGCGCCCTCTTCTTSGCGACAGGTCGAACAAACTCCCCTCAGCTTCGTTCACGCTCCATCGAGGTAGATGACATGAAGCATTTGCGACTTTCAGCTCTCGATCTCGATCGCCGGGTAGCCAGGCTCATCGCGCGCAACAGATCCCGACGGTTCGAAAGACCGTTGCAATGGCTGACCCTCGGAGCGGATGAGCGCCTGCTCCTTCCGGCCGTATCGCTCTATTGGCTGCTCTCGCGCGGCGGCGGAAAACTCCGGATCAGCCGAGCCAACCATATTTTATTGACGATGGTGACGACGGCGGTCCTGCCTCATCTCCTGAAGGGGGTCGTCGATCAGGAGCGACCGGATCGCTGCGAAATCCACGGGAATCGCCATGGCATCCCGCGCTCTGGAAAGGCGTTCGATGCATTTCCGTCGGGACATGCGGTCCACATGGGAGCCCTCGCTTCCGCCCTCTGCCGGCTGGCCCCGCGTCACCGGGTTCTGATCTGGGGCCTGACGACGTCCCTCGCGATGACCCGGGTCGTCTTGCTGGCTCATTGGCTCAGTGACGTCGTGGTTGGRGAGAYCCTCGGGRTCGCGATCGAGAACCTGCTGCACGCCATCGATCGAGCGCCGGAGGCATAGGCCGCATGGCGCTCGCAGATCGCACKAAGACCGCGCTCGACGAGTCCCGCATGCTGATGCTGGGCGCGCAGATYCTCTTGGGCTTCCAGTTCCAGGCGCCATTCCAGGACGGTTTCCCGACCATTTCGAGCGCTGAGAAGACGACCGAGGTCGCCGTTCTCGGCTTGATCATAGTCGTGGTGGGGTTGCTCATTACTCCAAGCGCCCATCATCGAATTGCCGAAGATGGCGAAGCCAGTCACCACTTCATCCGATTTCTCGCCCGTGTGTCCCTATCCACGCTGCCGGTCTTCGCCATCGCGATCGGACTCGATTTGGGAATCGCGGGAAAGCGGATCGGCGGCCTTGCCGTCGGGGTCGGCGGCGCTTTCCTGGGCRCCGTGGTGCCGCTGGCAATTTGGTTCGKGCCCCTTCTCTTCCACCATCCGCATGAGGATGAAGAAATGTCGACCTCCGAYAAGAAAACCCCTCTCGATGCCAAGATCGACTACGTTTTAACGGAAGCTCGTGTCGTCCTCCCTGGAGCCCAGGCGCTCCTGGGATTTCAGCTTGCTATCGTACTTACGAATGGCTTCCAGCAAATCTCGTCAAATCTGAAGATGACGCACGGTGCTGCCTTGGCCTTGATTGCACTTTCGACAGCGCTCCTCATTGCACCCGCAACATATCACCGCCTCGTATATGCCGGTCGCAACGAGCCGGAATTCCATCGCCTGGCAAGCCGCCTGCTTCTGATCGCAACCGTCTTTCTTGCACTTGGCCTCGCCACCGACACCTACCTTGTCGTTTCCAAGATCGTCGACGACGCCCGGTTGGCTCTCTCGAGCGCGGTGGCGGTGACCGCGGTCCTGCTCGGCCTCTGGCATATCTGGCCCTGGTGGCGCCGCGCGGTGGCCTGAACCGCGGCGCAGAGTTCTGGCGAACGAATTGGTGGAGAGCGGATCGTTGGCGAGTGCTCGTTCGATTTCGCGACGCTCAAATAATCTCCCTCGCCGGCGCGTCATCGATCTGGTCGAGACGCTGGCGGAGCCGAATGGTTCACAGCCCTAGCACTTCTATCAACTGAGCTGACCTAGGCCGTGAACCTATAAATCTGGCGGCCTGACGCCACGCCAGAGTCCGCTGTACCCGATAGCCGGCGTCTTGCTGCTTAGCAGCGAAACGACGCTATGTGCCAAACCGGAAGTGGCCGCCGCGGCGAAGTGAGCGTTGGGCAAATTTTTGACCTCAGGCTCTGAGCCGGGTCCGGGCTCTTCGCTCCGACTATCTTGGTTTAGGATCGTCTGAAGGGCGGCCCAGTAAAATCATCCGGTCATCATGCATGGCGGCGCTGACGCTCTGTCTGGCTGGTGTGGCGTTTTCGGACGATGTGCAAACCGTCGGCGCTTCGGACAGTCTCGGCTTTTCGGCGCGGCGGCTGGAACACATTACCTCCTGGTTTGAGGCGCAGTAGCTCCCGTCCGGTTCGTGGCCGCTTTCGAAATCATCCGCCGACTCGACATCGGCTGCGTCAAGGGCGTATGGGCGAACCTACGCGGCTTTGGCGCCAACAACGGCATTCGGAGTGTTTCCGGTCGTGGACACCAGCGGTTTGATGTCGATCGATCTGGGGTTACGGGGCGCCGTCGTCGCATTGTGCTTGCTGATCGCAGCCATGGCGCTGCGCGATCGCCGCGACAGCACGGCCGCGCTACTGGGCGCCGCGCTCGCGATGGGCGCCGCTGCTTCCATGATCTGCTCGGCGCCGACCTTCCCGCGGCCATTTGCGTGGTGGGGCCTGTTGCTGCTGGCGTTGTCCAGCGCGAACTGTGTCGTGTTCTGGCTATGGGCGCGTGCCGCCTTCGATGACGAATTCGTGCCGAGGCCCTGGCATGGCGTCTTGTGGGCGGCCGTCGCCGTCGCGCAATGGCTGGACGCCAGCGGCACCACTCGATCGGCCGCGTTGGAGCGTGCGATCGAACGCACGCTGTCATCGGCCTTTCTCGGCCTGGCGTTGTTGGCGGTGGCGCAGACGCTTCTCACGTGGCGGGGGGATCTGGTGGAGGGCCGACGTCGGCTTCGGCTGGTCGTCCTGATCGGGGCGTCGGCCCAAATCGTTCTCAACTCTTACTTGAGCTTCGTGCAGCAGCCCTCGATCCGCACTTTTTCCATGGCCAGCGTTGCCAACGCCTTCGCTCTGTTCGTGTTAGTTGGCTTGAGCGCATGGAATCTGCTGGAGGCGGGAACGCGGCAAGGTTCGATCCTGATGCCCGCGACAAGTGTCCCCTTAGGCGCGCCAGCCAAGGCGTCTGGCGATSAGGGCAAGCCTGCCGCGATCCAACCGGCTCTCTTGCGCCRGTTGGAACAGCTGATGACCGTTGAGCGCATYTACCGGCGTGAGAGGTTAACCATTGGATCGCTTTCCGCCGAGCTTGGCGTGCCGGAATACCGGCTGCGGCAGCTCATCAATGAGGGCCTCGGTTACCGYAATTTCAATGCGTTCCTCAATCATTACCGGATCGGGGAAGCCAAGGCCGCACTGGTCGACCCCGAACAAGTGGAAGTCCCGGTGCTGACAATTGCGATGGACACAGGTTTCCAGTCGATCGGGCCGTTTAACCGCGCCTTCAAGGCCGCGACAGATCTGACTCCAACCGAATTCCGCCGTCTTGCAATGGCGGGAAATGCAGCCCCGAAGAACGACCGATTGAAAATCGGCCAGTCGAGTTGAGGAATCGGCCAGCCGGATTGCGGGAATCGGCGAGAAGGAAGTGAAAACATCCGACAGGCTGATGGCGATCTTTCCTCGCACTAGCTGCGACAACGGGGTTGGCCATGCGATATCAGCGATTTGCCGTTTCATTGACCGCGCTGGCGGCGCTCACGCTCTGTCTGGCGGGTGCGGTGCTTGCCGACGATTTGCAGACCGTCGGCGATCCCGACAGTCTCGGCTTTTCGGCGAAACGGCTGGCGCACATCACCTCCTGGTTTGAGGCGCAGACCAAAAAGGGCGATCCCTCCGGTTTTGTCGTTGGGATCGCCCGAGGCGGCAAGCTCGCTTATTTGCAGCCCATCGGTTTTGAGGATCACGACAAGACAATTCCGATGCGGCCGGATTCGATCTTTCGCATCGGATCGATGTCCAAGCAGATCACCAGCGTCGCCACCATGATGCTGGTCGATGAAGGCAAGCTCGAGCTTGATGCTCCCGTGGCGCAGTATCTGCCGGAGCTCAGGGATATGCAGGTCGTCAAGACCAATCCGGCTACAGGAGATGCGATCCTGCTGGAGCTTGAACCTGCCAGGCGRGCGATGACAATCCGGGACCTTCTGCGCAATACGTCCGGCCTCGTTTATGCTTCGCCGGACTACGCCGATCCCGGATTTGGCAATGCCGCGATTCACGCACTGTACGGAGCCAAGGCCCCATTCCGACGCGACAAGCCCATCGCGTCCTTTATCGCAAGCCTCGGAACACTTCCGCTTCTGCATCAGCCGGGCGAAGTCTGGGAATATTCCATAGGCTACGACGTCCTCGGACGGGTCATTGAAGTCGTATCGGGCCAGACTTTCGATCAGTTTCTGCAAAGCCGTCTGTTTGGGCCGCTGCATATGGTCGATAGCGGCTTCTCGGTGCCGGAGGACAAGCTTGCCCGTCTCGTCGCCGTGCCCGGCGCCCAGCCCAAACCCCTTTCGGATGGCGATGTCGGCAAGCCGCAGACGTTCTTTTCCGGCGGGGGAGGAATCGTCTCGACGGTCCCCGACTTCCTGCGCTTCTGCCAGATGCTGCTCAACGGCGGCGAGCTCGACGGCGTGCGTATCTTRAAGCCCGAAACGGTCAGGCTGATGACGACGAATTCGCTGCCGCCCAAAATGCACATTGCGGGGCATGAAGTCGGTCCGGCCTTCGGTACGGGCTGGGGGCTCGGTTTCGCAGTCCGCACCAGCCCTGATTTCAGCTTGATTCCGGGCGCAGTCGGAAGCTTCAACTGGCAGGGAAGCTGGGGCACGTTCTTCTCGATCGATCCGGCACAGAAGCTGATCCTGATCATGATGATGCAGCGAAGCCAGTACARTGAGAACGGCTTCTATTTCAACGCCATCCGTCGCCTACCCTATGCGGCGCTGAATGTGCCTGMAGCGTCGGCGCCGGTCGCAGTCGGGCAACGAAATGCCGGYGCCCTCACCGAATACGTTGGACGTTACGTTTTCGGCGGGTCTGCAAGTTCGCTGGACAGGCAGACCTCGGTCGCCGACGGCAATGGTTGGACCGGTCTTGAGTCCGTTATCGCGGGCACCGATGGCCTCAGGGTGATCAAATTGTCCGACWCCGGCCCTGCCGCGAAAGCAGGCGTCATGGCGGGAGATCTCATCACAGCGATCGACGACAAGTCGATCAAGGGCCTGACCTTGGAGGCGGCCTTTCTTCGGATTTCAGGTCCGGTCAACGCCACCATCAAGCTCAAGATCATCCGCGAGCGGCAGAACGATCCGATCGTGATCGCCTTTGCCAGGGAGGCGGTCCCCTCGCACAGTTTYGCGCTTCAAGTTCGTGTCGCGGACGGCAAGCTTRTCGTTAAAGCCACGGGAGCCTGGTCGATCCTTGATTTCGRCAAGGGCGAGCCGATGCCSGTAGCGTTCCTTTCGAAGGATGAATTCCATGTCGAGAGCGGCGATCATACGCGGATCGCCTTCATTCGCGACGCCACCGGCAAGGTCAACGGCGCGGTTCTCAATCCCGGACCATGGGAGCAACGCGGCGCAATCACCCAATAGGGCACACTGACAAATAGCGGAAGCTTGCRCGGCCCGAACATTAAGGTGTCCGACGATCGCCCCAATGTTAGCGGTTCCAGGAGCTCTACGGCATCGAGAAGGACAAGGTGACGACTGACGTCGACACCTGGTACATTCGTCAGACCTGGTGATCACCGACGGCTGAGCCCGTCGCTGCCCAGCGTGTGCTCGCCGCATGAAAGCCCGGCCCCTCCGCGGGCCGGGCTTTCATGCGTTGACCCTTCACCGACAAGAGTAGCTTCGCGCGCCCGCCAGCGAGCATGCTTCAAGCGCCCGGCCATCGTCTTGAAAGCTAGAACCGGTTAAGCGTTGGGAACGCTGGCCATAGTC
>NZ_JBFRDQ010000079.1:0-17470 GCF_052113865.1 Allobosea sp. TAB14
CCCCTGATTCTGAGCATGACCCGAGCCGCCGGAGGCCGCAATCCCGCCGCGAACACCGCAAAACGGCCGCCTTGCTACCGCATTCGGCGGCGCAATCCGCAAAAAACGCTCAAAAAGGCCATTTTTGAAGGGGGCGAACCGGCTTCCGCCGAAAAAGGATCGTTCACATGCGAACTATTGCGGATTTTTGACGCCTTCGGTCCCCGGGCCCGCCACTGGGGCTCGCCGTAGCGTCATGTCGCTTTGCCCGCTCACGTTGCATTCGGGCAACAATTTTCCGGCCCTTGCGACGCAGGATCGCCATGCGCGATGATGGACTTGTCAGCAAGCGGCGCATTCGGTCAGATCGCCCGCCATTTATATCGTTTGAATTGGGGAAATGCCTTGAAACTCCTTCGTTACGGTGCGTCCGGCCAGGAAAAGCCGGCCCTTCTCGACGCGAAGGGCGGGTTGCGCGACCTGTCCGGCGTCATTCCCGATCTCGCCGGCAAGGCGTTGACCTCGGCCTCGCTGGCCAAGATCAAGGCGCTCTCGCCGGAATCGCTGCCGCTCGTTTCGGGCTCGCCGCGGATCGGCGCCTGCGTCGGCGATGTGCACAACTTCATCGCYGTCGGCCTSAACTTCGCCGACCAYGCSGCYGAGACCGGCGCSSMGATCCCGRMSGAGCCGATCCTSTTCAACAAGGCGCCGAACTGCATCGTCGGCCCGAATGACGACGTGATCATCCCGAAGGGCTCGACGAAGACCGATTGGGAGGTCGAGCTGGCGATCGTCATCGGCGATGGCGGCTCCTACATCCCGGAAGACAAGGCGATGGCGGCGATCGCGGGCTTCTGCGTCTGCAACGACGTCTCAGAGCGCGCCTTCCAGATCGAGCGCGGCGGCCAGTGGGCCAAGGGCAAGGGCTGCCCGACCTTCGGCCCGCTCGGCCCCTGGCTGGTGACGACGGACGAGGTCAAGGACATCCAGAATCTCGGCATGTGGCTCGAGGTCAATGGCGAGCGCGTCCAGAACGGCTCGACCAAGACGATGATCTTCGGCGCCGCCTATCTCGTCCACTACATCAGCCAGTTCATGCGGCTCGATGCGGGTGACGTCATCACCACCGGCACGCCTCCCGGCGTCGGCCTCGGCTTCAAGCCGCCGCGCTTCCTCAAGGGCGGCGAGGTCGTGACGCTCGGCATCGAGGGCCTCGGCGAGCAGAAGCAGAACTTCGTCGCCTATAAGGGCTGAGCATCCGGCTCCGTGGAAACGGAAAGGGCCGCGCAAGCGGCCCTTTTTTCTTTGGTTCTCTGTCGCGGGCTTATCGAAGGCGTCCCGCCTCAGCCCTCGGGCAGGCCGAGCATCAGGCGGATGTTCTGCACCGCCGCGCCCGAGGCACCCTTGCCGAGATTGTCGAGCCGCGCGACCAGCACCGCCTGGCCGAGATCGTCCTGCCCGAACACCCTGAGCTCCAGCTTGTTGGTGTCGTTCAGCGCCTCGGGCTCGATCTTGCCGCCCATGCCATCCTGCCCGAGCACGCTGACATAGGTCGAGCCGGCATAGCGCTCGGCCAGCACATGGTGGAGGTCGCCCACGCTCGGCCGGCCGGGCAAGGTATCGAGATGCAGCGGCACCGAAACCAGCATGCCCTGCCGGAAATTGCCGACCGAAGGCACGAAGATCGGCCGCCGCGTCAGCTTGGCATAGGCCTGCAATTCGGGCAGGTGCTTGTGGCGGAGCCCAAGGCCGTAGAGCTCGAAGGCCGGGGCGACGCCCGTCTCGAACTCCTCGATCATCGCCTTGCCGCCGCCGGAATAGCCGGAGACGGCGTTCACCGCGATCGGATGATCATGCGCGATCAACCCGGCATCGACGAGCGGGCGCAGCAGCGCGATGGCGCCGGTGGGGTAGCAGCCGGGATTGGCGACGCGGTTGGCGTTGGCGATCTTGCCGGCATGGCCCGGCTCGAGCTCGGCGAAACCGTAGACCCAGCCCGGCGCAATGCGATGGGCCGTCGCGGCATCGACGATCTTGGGGGCCGCGGAGCCGAGTTCATCGGCCAGCGCGACCGATTCCTTCGCCGCCTCGTCCGGCAGGCAGAGCACGACGAGATCGACAGCCGCCATCATATCCTTGCGGGCGGCCGGATCCTTGCGCTTGTCCGGGTCGATGCTTTTGACCGCCACTTCCGGAACCGCCGCGAGGCGTTCGCGGATGCCGAGCCCGGTGGTGCCGGCTTCGCCGTCGATGAAGATTGATTTCAGATTGTGGCTCATCGGGACCCCCGGTGGCTGGGCAGGCAAGCTGGCTAAAGGCATAAAAAAACCGCGCTTGATGGCGCGGTCGCGGGCGTTCGGACTTCAGCCGAGCGTCATCGCGGGCGCGCCGGAGCGGCCTGATACGGGCGACGTCGGGTCACATGCGTGATCATGCTCGCGTATATGAGCCACGGCGCCCGCCCCGTCAATCGCCGAGGGATGCCAGGCAAGCCCATCGCGCTCGGCGCCGACGCATATCGGCGGTCATACAGCCCGTCAGGACGGAGACAGGCAGCGGGCGGTCGTCTTGGCCGCGGATTCGATCAGCCCGGCAGCCAGGAACCTCGCGGGGCGTTCCGCGCCGATGCGAATCTCGATCCCGTTGCTGGCCAGCAGCATCGTTCCGAAGACGCGCCTGCCCTCCTCGCCGCCCAGGACGAGGCGCTTGTCTTCACTGCGCCAGCCCTGGCTGATCCACGGCCCGCCATCGATGCGATAGGCGACCGCSTCAGCTCCCTCGGCCGGCTTCGGCACGAGCACCAGCTTGAGCTGCTTCTCGGCGTTGCAAAGAATCCCGAGCGTCAGATTGCGACCGGGATCGATCTGGGTGCTCATGTCCAGCTGCTGGCCGGTCTGCGGATTCTGCATCCGTCGGTGCATCCATACGCCGTCAAGCTCGGACTGCGCCGCCGCTCCGAATCCGCAGAAGGCCAGGACGGCGACCAGGCCTGCGGCCCTGCCGCGATGGAACCTCATGAAGCATCCCTCACCGACCTGACCATGCCGACCGTGCCTGGCGATCGCCGCAGCTGTCCAGCATCCAGCCATTCAGCGACGGGCCGTGAACCAGACATAGAGGCACCAGGGCAGGATCAGCGCGAGGCCGCTGAGAACCAGGCGCAGCATCGTCCAGGCATTCGGATAGCTGAGGGCGCGCCCGTCCAGCTCCGGCACGCTCTGGATGGCGCCGAGCGCGATCGCCGGTGCGAGGAAGACGACCAGGGCCCGGCCGATGCGGCGGCCGCGCGGCAGCTCCTCCCGCGCCAGCATCATCAAGGCGGGGATCGCGATCATCCCGAAGGCGATCAGGGTCAATAGAAAGCGCATGGCAGGCCGGTCAGAACGAGGACGACCGGCTTTAGCACGGTCCGCCATCCACTTCAGCCTCAACGCCCGCCACGGCCGATCAGGCAGCGTCTCAAAGGACCTCTGCGCCGCCCCGATCCATTCGCAGCCGCTCCCCGGAACGCGGCTGCCCGATGTCCATAAGCCTCATTATGATAAGCGAGCACATTATTGTGATCGCCGCCCCCGATTTGCCACGCGGTTTCAAATTAAAGCCACAGGATCGTCTTTTTCCGGAGAGCATCCTGCAATTGTCCCGGCGAGCTTCGCAGGGGCAAATCGCGCTTATCTATCAAGAACATAGTCGGAGGGTACTATGAGCAAGACACTCGCTGCCGCAGCGTTCGGCCTGGCCTTGGCCATCGGGAGCATCGCCATTCATTCGCCAGCTTCGGCCGCCGGCACGGCAAGCGAACGGGCGCAGAACAAGCTCGCGCCGCAACAGCAGCAGGAACCGCAGGAATACCCGAAATACCATGACCAGGCGACGGATGCGTATTACTCGCCCGGCGTGAAGGCCAATCCCTGCCACTTCACGCAGGCCAATATCGACGGCGTGATGAAGCAGGTGGAAGTCTGCGACTGAAGGCTACCGCACGTCCTCCCGCCATCCGACACCTCCCTTCACGAGAGCGACGATCGCAACGGCGAGGAGCAGACGCCTAGACTTCCGACGCCGGCCGCACATTGCCGGCGTTCTTTTTTGCGTCGGATGCTGGCAGCGGCCCGACTGAACGCCCCGATGCCTCCGTTCAACGCCCGCCGGAAACCTTCAGGATCACGCCCGTCGTGTAGCGCGACGCCTCCGACAGCAGGAAGAGCACCGCTTCGGCGATCTCCTCGGGCGTCGCGGCGCGCTTCAGCGGAATCAGCGGCGCGATCCGGGCGACGCGGCCGGCCTCGCCCGTCGAGAGCGCATGGATCTCGGTCTCGGTGATGCCGGGTGCGACGGCGTTCACGCGGATGCCGTGGCCCGCGAGTTCCTTGGCGAGTCCGATGGTGAGGGAATCGACCGCTCCCTTCGAGGCCGCGTACCAGACATATTCGCCGGGCGAACCGAGCTCGGCCGCGACCGAGGAGATGTTGACGATCGCCCTCCCCTTCGCACCGGCATTGGCGATGAGCGCGCGAGCGGCCTCCCGCGCCACCAGGATCGCGCCGGTGACGTTGATGTCGATGCATTCCCGGATCACCTCGGTGCCGGCGTCGACGAGCGCGCTCGAACGGCCTGTGATGCCCGCGTTGCTGACGACATGGCTGAGCGGGCCGAGCGCGGCTTCGGCCCCGGCGAAGACGCGCAGGATGTCGGCCTCGCGCGCCATGTCGCCCTGGACCGCAACCGCCTTCGCGCCGGCGGCCTCGCAAGCCTTCACGACGGCGTCGGCGGCTCCGGCATTGCTCTGGTAGTTCACCGCGACGTCGTAGCCACGCTGCGCCGCCATGATGCAGGTCGCGGCGCCGATGCCGCGGCTGCCGCCGGTGACGAGAAGGACGGGGCGGGTCATGGCGGGCTCCATTAAAATCGGCGTTCGTTCACAGCCCTCATCCTGAGGAGCGAGCCGAAGGCTCGTGTCCCGGAAGATGCTCCAGATGGCTCCGGAGCTCGCTGAAGCCTCTCTCTCGAGACGCCGCCGCGCAATTCCTCAGGATGAGGGATAGAGTGAGATGGGAGGACACTAGAAACGAAAAGGGCGGCCCTTGCGAGCCGCCCTTCCGCATATCGGATGACCGGAAACGATCAGCGCTTGGAGAGCCAGAATCCTACATTTCCAAATGGCGCGTGACGCGTTCGAGCCAGATCTCGTGCCAGAAGATCAGTTCGTTCTGGGGGCATAGCCCGAGATATTCTCCCGTCGCGGCCACGCCCGCCAGGACAATGCAAGCGCTGCCCATCGACAGCATTTTCCCGCTGGCCTCGTCGACAATGGTTCGCACCACCGATGCGACGCGAAACTCCCCGCCGCAAAACCGATGCATTTCGCGATCGAACCACAGCCCGCGATTTTTCGACACGTGATTCAAGGTTTCTTCGATCTGCCGTCGCGTCTTCACGCGCACGATCTCTCCCGGCTGGAGATCGAGCACTTCCTTTGGACTGGTCTTGCGGTCTGTCGGCTCGCGGTAGGGCGCCTCGGCACCGCGGAGCTTGCGCTGCACGGCGTTGAACAGCGCGAGCGCGACGGCCACGATGAAGGGGCCGAGCCGGACATTGCCCGAACGCAGTTCACGCCAGTAGTGCCTCGGGTCGCGCCAGCTCATTCGTGTCGTGGCCGCCGGCAGCTCGGTCATCTGGCAAGCATACCGCTCCTCGCCATCGGCCGATCTGGCCTTCGTGTAGCTGTTCAGCCACAACGCGTCGGCCGCTTCCGGCGCAGGCAAATCCGCCTCGGCGCTGTCGCTCGGGACGAGCCAAGCCTCTTTCCAGATGAGTTGACAACCGGCCTGGCAGCCGCCGTGTCCTGCGCCGTCGCACCGCAATTCATCCAATAGCACCGCATCCTGCAAACGCCGCAGATGAGGTGCCGTAGGGCCGTAATAATGGTGGATCTTCTCGACCCGTCGAAAGACGCGGAGACGTTTTCCGCAGTGGCCGATCATCTCGGGCATGAACGGCAGACCGTCCAACCGGCCTTCGTCATCGAGTGTCGCCGCGATTTCCGCGAAGGGCCGGACCTTGACCCACTCGCCCGGCCAGAGCCGCAAGCGTGCCGGCGAGCCCGGAAGCAGGCTTAGCAGCTTCCGTCGCAGGTGAACGAAAGCACCGGCGGCGCATTCGCGCGGACGCTTGGAGTAGTAGGGTTGGCCGCGCAGTTCCATCGCGTCACGGGACAGACCGATGATCCCGCCAAACGCGACGAGACCGGCGATGGCTGCGGCTGCCAAACAAAACGCGAAGAACAGGATCGTGACGAGCCAGGGAACAGCGAAAGCCGCAATTCCCGTCAGTATCGCGAGAACGCAGAAGGTCGATGCGGCGACAGTCGTCCTTTGATAACTGTTCCGATTGTTCGACATCCGGCTGGCGCCCCCGTCACAAACTCATTTGAAATTTCACTTTTGAGATCAATCGTGCATCTATACTTAATTCACTACCGATATAAATGGATCACGACAAATTACTGAAATTTCAACCTATTATATTCCGTAACTGACTGCAAGCTTCTGCCTTATAGAAACCCGATTTCGATTGCCTCTTCCTGTCTGCGAAAGCTGAATCACCTATAAAATTCGGTCGAACTTGCTGCCCGCCTTTCCCAAGGTTATTCCATCTTTCCTTCCCGCAAATCCTCGGTCGTATTGACGCGCCCGACTGAATTCCAGTCGGCGACAAGCCTGGCCCATCGCACAGGAGAGGGACCGTGCGGCGCAGCCGTTTCCGTGCGGGAGATGTCGAAAACCGAGGCCGGAACCCCTGCCCCGTCGGGGCGTCAGCGAGCCCGCGCGAACAAAAAAGAGGGCTGGCATTTCTGCCAGCCCTCTGAATTTGAAACTCTTTTGAAGAGTGTAATCAGCGCTTCGAGAACTGGAAGCTGCGGCGGGCCTTGGCCTTACCGAACTTCTTACGCTCGACGACACGCGAGTCGCGGGTCAGGAAGCCTTCCTTCTTGAGCGGGCCGCGAAGCTCCGGCTCGTAGAAGGTCAGCGCCTTCGAGATGCCGTGACGCACCGCGCCGGCCTGGCCGGAGAGGCCACCGCCCTTGACCGAGACGACGACGTCATACTGCGTCACGCGATCGACGAGCTGCAGCGGCTGCTTGAGCACGAGGCGCAGCACCGGACGGGCGAAATAGATCTCCTGATCGCGGCCGTTGACGGTGACCTTGCCGGAGCCGGGCTTGATCCAGACGCGGGCGATGGCGTTCTTGCGCTTGCCGGTGGCATAGGCGCGGCCCTGCGCATCGACCTTCTTGACGTGGACCGGAGCTTCCGGCTGGGCGGGCTTGGCGACGTCGCCAAGCTGGGAGAGGGACTGAAGAACCTCGGCCATGGTCAGACCCTCTTGTTCTTGCTGTTGAGCGCGGCGACGTCCAGCGCCTCCGGCGACTGGGCGGCGTGCGGATGCTCGGCGCCCTTGTAGACGCGCAGATTGCCGAGGATCTGGCGGAAGAGCGGGCCGCGCGGCAGCATGCGCTCGACGGCCTTCTCGACGATCCGCTCAGGGAAGCGACCTTCGAGAATGAACTTGGCAGAGCGCTCCTTGATACCACCCGGGAAACCGGTGTGGTGGTAGTAGTTCTTCTGCTCGCGCTTGCGGCCGGTCAGGGAGACCTTCTCGGCATTGATGATGATGACATTGTCGCCGCAGTCGACATGGGGGGTGTAGGCGGCCTTGTGCTTGCCGCGCAGACGCATCGCCACCACGGAGGCGAGACGGCCGACGACGAGCCCGGAGGCGTCGATCACAACCCACTTCTTTTCGACATCGGCGGGCTTGAGCGAGACGGTCTTCATCGCGGCACCCTTCGGTTGCGTTAAAAAGGACAAGCCGCCGGAGAGCCCGGCGGCGGTGTGGGTGTGGCAATACGGGCGGGAAAGCCCGCTGTCAAGCGCTCCACGCGGCGCCCGAACGAGGAAAACGTCTATTTTTCAGATACCTGAGAAAATCGGTATTATGATACCGTACCCCTGCCTGCCGTCATGCCCGGGCTTGCCCCGAGCATCTCCGGACGAGAAGGCGGCCCACCGGTCACGAGATTCTCGGGTCTGCGCTTCGCTTCGCCCGAGAATGACGCTGCCAGCCCCTTCTCAACGCGCCGCCGGAATCGAATAGGTCCCCGTGGCGTGGCAGACCATCTCGGCCTCGCCCTGCGAATAGAGGCCGACCTCGCCCACCGCCAGCCGCTTGCCCAGCTTCAGGAGCTTCGCCTCGCCGATCAGCGCCGCCTGCCCCGGCTTGCGCAGGAAGTTGAAATTGAGGCTCGTCGTCACCGCCAGCGCCACCGGGCCGATCTGGCCGAGGATCGCGGCATAGAGCGCGAGATCGGCGAGCGCCATCATCGTCGGGCCGGAGATSGTGCCSCCSGGGCGCARATGSCGCTCGTGATARTCGCAGCGCATSCGSGCCGTCATCGGCCCGATCTCCTCGACGAAATAAGTGCGCCCGCCATGGTGAAGCTGCGGAAAGACCTCGTCGAGATAGGCTTCGATCTCGGAGGCGGTCATGCGAGGCGTCATGCGGAAAACCACGGGCTGAGGCGGGTCTTATCCCCTTGCAGCATGGCCGATGCGCTCCGACAATAGGCGCAAATGCGGAAAGGGAGCGCCATGAACGCCCACCACAAGCCGGACAGCGCCGCCGTCCTGCTGCGCGAAGACGCCAAGGGCATCGCGACCCTGACCCTGAACTGTCCGCAGGCGCGCAATCCTCTGAGCGAGGCGATGCTGGCCGCCCTGAGCGAGGCCTTCACCGCCATCGCCGCCGACCGCTCGGTCAAGGTGATCGTCCTCGCGGCCGCCGGGCCGGTGTTCAGCGCCGGCCACGACCTCAAGGAAATGACGGCCCATCGCGCCGATACCGACCGTGGCCGGGCCTATTTCACGGACATCCTCGGGCGCTGCTCGGCCATGATGCAGCAGATCACCGCCCTGCCCCAGCCGGTCATCGCCGCCGTCGAGGGCACCGCGACGGCCGCCGGCTGCCAGCTCGTCGCGAGCTGCGACCTTGCGGTCGCGGGCAGCGAGGCGCGCTTCTGCACGCCGGGCGTCCATATCGGGCTGTTCTGCTCGACGCCGATGGTGGCGCTCTCGCGCAACCTTTCGGCCAAGCACGCCTTGGAGATGCTGCTGCTCGGCGAGATGGTGCCCGCCAGCGAGGCGGCCCGCATGGGCCTCGTCAACCGCGTCGTACCGGCCGGYGAGGCGCTGGCGGAAGCAGGCCGGCTCGCGGCGGTGATCGCCTCGAAATCGCCCGCGACGGTCAAGATCGGCAAGCGCGCCTTCTACGAGCAGCGCGAGATGGGTCTCAAGGCGGCCTATGACCACGCCTCGGCCGTGATGGTCGAGAACATGCTGGCCCGCGACGCGGAGGAAGGCATCGGCGCCTTCATGGAGAAGCGGGCGCCGCTATGGGAGCAATCCTGAACCTGCCGAGGCACGCCGCCGGACCGGAAAGGGGCATCGCGACGGTTCCCGACCGACCGCGATGCCGAGTGGGTCGGCACAAGGCGCGCTCAGAAGATCATAAACGGCTGCCGCACCTCTTCCGCCGGCATGGCCCGCTCCTCGCCTTCCAGCTCAGGCGTGGCCGGGAGCTGCAGCACCGTGAGGCGCTGCCCTTCCACGAGATTCGTGACCTTCAGGATCTCGCCGCTCGGCAGCTCGAGCGCATCGTGGTGGAGATGCGGCTTGTCGAGATCGACCTGACGGAAGCGCGCGACCCTGGCCGCGATCTTCCGGCTGGGCAGCAATCCCAGGCCACGATCGCATTCGATATCGGCGTGGAAGGCGAGCTCGGTCCCCGGCATGACGCAGACGGCGACCTCGGGATGCCCGACGGCGCAGAAGCCGCGGGTGCTCGCATTCGGGAAGCTGGTCGAGACCAGTTCGTCGCCGACCTTGGCGGGAGTGGACATCACATGATGCAGGCTGTAGTCGCACATGGCAGGCACTCCTTTCTTCGCAGCAGGCTGGCCGGGCCTATCCCGTGCCGTCTCCAGTGAAGCATGAAAGCATGGCGAGGCTGTGATGACTCCGTCTTCACCCGCAGAACCAACAAACTGATATCGTTATGCTTTCTTGGGGTGCCGCACGTTGAACCACGATTCCTATGAMGATGCGCTMATCCGCCGCATCCTGCGCGAAGCGAAGCGGATCGCGCTGGTCGGCGCCTCGGCCAACGAGGCGCGGCCGAGCTGGATCGTCACCAAGTACCTGCTCGCGCGCGGCTACGACGTCGTGCCCATCAATCCCGGCCTCGCCGGCCAGACCATCCTCGGCAAGACGGTCTATGCCGCGCTCAAGGAGGTTCCCGGCCCGATCGACATGGTCGAGATCTTCCGCAACTCGGAAGCGGCCGGCCCGATCACCGACGAGGCGCTGGCGCTCGACCCGCTGCCGAAGGTGATCTGGATGCAGCTTTCCGTGCGCAATGACGAGGCCGCCGCGCGGGCGGAGGCGAAGGGCGTCACCGTCATCATGAACCGCTGCCCCAAGATCGAATATGGCCGGCTTTCCGGCGAGATCGGCTGGCAGGGCATCAATTCGCGCATCTTGTCATCGAAGAAGCCGGCCCTGGCCGGCAAGGGCTTCCAGAAGCTGACGATCGACCGGCCGGGGACATAAGCGTCCAGCGCGGCTTCAAGGGGCGGACAGGCTCGTGGCGATGCGAAGCGCCAACGCCGTCTGTCCGTTTGGCCGGTAGAAGGTATTGAACGAGGCCTTGTCCATCAGTTCCGCGGCGCGAGGCGTTCCCATCTCGGCATAAAAGGCTCGGGCGCGATCGCTCCCCTTCTCGCTGAATGTGTGGCCTTCGACCCGCCCGCCATCGCGATGAACCGGGTGGAAGCCGAGCCCGTTGCGGGCGCTCATTCCCTCTGCAACATGGTCGCCATTGACGTAGTGGCGTGTGACGCCCGCGACGAAGACGAAGGTGCAGGCGCTCGAGCAGGCTGCGGCATCGGCATCGACGACGGTAGCGATGCCGGCCTTTCGGACCATTCGGGCGATCGCGAAGGCCGGAGCGACCTTCCCGCCGCCACTCGATAAATAGAGCACGCGGATCGGCTGCGGCCGCGGCTTTTCGAGAAACGCCTTGAACGCCGCGTCGTCACCCATGATGAACGGACCGGTCAGCGTCGCCACAGCACCCTTGTCGGAGAGCCAGACGGCCCGAGCCGGGCTGGTAAGCCCGACGAAGCTCGCAGCAAAGCCTGCCAGCACCAGCCCATATCGCGCAGCCATCGTCTGCCCCCCATGCCGTGACGGAACACTCCGCTGGGGCGCTGCGGCTGTCAATTCCAGATCATCGGCCTGAATATCCTATTCGATCCGATGACCTAATCCTTTGATTTCGCACCGGCTTTTCCGGGAACCGCGCTCCACTTTCGGACCGATGCTCTAGAAGGAGCGGCTGCACGGCTGTGCCGTCATCGCTGTCGAGCTAAGCTGGTGCGATCAAGACACCGGCCGATGCGTGAGGACAGACCATGCGCGAGCTCGCCACGACCTGCTGCATCGCCGGCGGCGGACCGGCGGGGATGATGCTCGGCTTCCTGCTGGCGCGGGCCGGGGTCGATGTGACCGTGCTGGAAAAGCACGCCGACTTCCTGCGCGATTTCCGCGGCGACACCATCCATCCCTCGACGATGCAATTGATGCAGGAGCTCGGCCTGCTCGAGGATTTCCTGAAGCTGCCGCACACCGAGGAACGCAGCATCGTCGCTCGTTTCGGCGACAGGGACGTGCCGATTGCGGATTTCAGCCATCTGCCGGTGGCCGCGCCCTATATCGCCTTCATGCCGCAATGGGACTTCCTCGATTTCCTGGCGGATCGCGGCCGCGCCTTGCCGCATTTCAAGCTGCTGATGCGGGCGAAGGCGACCGGGCTGATCCGCTCGGGCGGCCGCGTCGCCGCCGTCACCGCCGAGACGGCCGAGGGCGAGGCGACGATCTGGGCCGATCTCGTCGTCGCGGCGGATGGGCGCCATTCCGATCTCCGTCAGGCCGGGGGCTTCACGGTGCGCGAGATCGGCGCGCCGATGGACGTGCTCTGGTTCCGGCTGTCGCGGCGCGAGAGCGATGCGGGCCAGACCTTCGGGCAGGTCGGGCGCGGGCGCTTCGCTGTGATGYTGAACCGCGGCGACTACTGGCAATGCGCCTATGTCATCCCGAAGGGCACGCTGGAAAAGCTCCACGCCGCCGGCCTCGGCGCCTTCAGGGCCGGCCTCGCTGAATTGTTGCCGATCGTCGCCGACCGCGCTGAGGAAATCGCAGGCTGGGACGACCTCAAGCTGCTCTCGGTCGCGGTCGACCGGCTCGAACGCTGGTGGCAGCCGGGCCTCATCTGCATCGGCGATGCGGCGCATGCGATGTCGCCGATCGGCGGCGTCGGCGTGAACCTCGCCATCCAGGACGCGGTCGCGGCCGCCAACCGGCTCGCCGGGCCGCTGCGCGATCGGAGCGTCCGCAGCGAGGATCTCGCCGCGGTGCAGGAGCGCCGGAACTTCCCGACCAAGGCGACGCAGGCCCTGCAGGTCGCGATCCAGAACCGCGTGATCACGCCGATCCTCGCCGGCAGCGGCCCGGTGAAGCCGCCCCTCCTGCTCGAGCTGCTACGCTGGTTCCCGGTGCTGCGGCGCATCCCCGCCCGTCTGGTCGGCATGGGCTTCCGGCCGGAGCATATCGGGCCGGAGCTCGCGCCGCGCGGCTGAATTGACGCTGTCACAGGCGTTCGTTAAACCGAACGCATTGTCTTGCATTCAGAAGATTTCAGGGAGCACGCCATGACCGACCGGATGCCCGGCTTCAATACGCTCGCAATCCATGCCGGGGCGGCACCCGATGCAGCGACGGGCGCGCGCGCGACCCCGATCTACCAGACGACCTCCTTCGTCTTCGACGATGTCGACCATGCCGCCTCGCTGTTCGGCCTGCAGGCCTTCGGCAACATCTACACCCGCATCGGCAACCCGACGAACGCCGTGCTGGAAGAGCGTGTCGCGGCGCTGGAAGGCGGCACCGCCGCGCTTGCCGTCGCCTCCGGCCACGCGGCCGAGTTCCTGAGCTTCCACGCCCTGTTGCAGCCGGGCGACGAGTTCGTCGCGGCCCGGAAGCTCTATGGCGGCTCGATCAACCAGTTCAACCACTCCTATAAGAGCTTCGGCTGGAACGTGATCTGGGCCGATTCCGACGATATCGAGAGCTTCGCCAAGGCGGTGACGCCGAAGACCAAGGCGATCTTCATCGAATCCATCGCCAATCCGGGTGGCGTCGTCGTCGACATCGCCGCGATCAGCGCCATCGCGAAGAAGCACAACATCCCGCTCATCGTCGACAACACCATGGCGACGCCCTATCTGCTGCGCCCCTTCGAGCACGGCGCCGACATCGTCGTGCATTCGGCGACCAAGTTCCTCGGCGGCCATGGCAATTCGATCGGCGGCCTGATCGTCGATGGCGGCTCGTTCAACTGGGTCGGCGACGACCGCTATCCGATGCTCTCCAAGCCCCGCCCGGAATATAACGGGATGGTGCTGGGCGAGACCTTCGGCAATTTCGCCTTCGCCATCGCGACGCGCGTGCTCGGCCTGCGCGACCTGGGTCCTGCGCTCTCGCCCTTCAACGCCTTCATGCTGCTGACCGGCATCGAGACCTTGCCGCTGCGCATGCAGCGGCATTGCGAGAGCACACAGAAGGTCGCCGAGCATCTCGCCAGGCACCCGGCCGTCGAATGGGTGAGCTATCCCGGCCTGCCCGGCGACAAGTACCACGAGCTCGCCAAGCGCTATGTGCCGAAGGGCGCCGGCGCGGTCTTCACCTTCGGGCTCAAGGGCGGCTACGACGCCGGCGTGAAGCTGGTCTCGAACCTCAAGCTGTTCTCGCATCTCGCCAATATCGGCGATACGCGCTCGCTGGTGATCCACCCGGCCTCGACCACCCATCGCCAGTTGACGGACGAGCAGAAGGTCGCCTCGGGCGCCGGCCCGCAGGTGGTGCGGCTCTCGATCGGCCTCGAGGATGTCGAGGATCTGATCGCGGATCTGGATCAGGCTCTGATCTGAGCAAAGCCGTCATTCTGACGAAAAGGGCGCTGGAAACGGCGCCCTTTTTGTTTGAGCGATGCTCGGATCAGGCCCGAGCATAACGTGCCTCATGCCCGCGAGACCTGCCTTGTGCGCGTGACGTGCACCACCGCCATGGCGAGCACGGCGAAGGCGAGCGCCTGATGGGCGAGCCCGGCCCAGAGCGGCACGACCAAGAGCAATGTCGCGACGCCGAGTGCGGCCTGGGCCGTGACCATGCCGGCAATCGCCGTCGCCCGCTTGGCCGCGCTCGATTGCGGCGCCTTCCGCTTCAGCCACCAGAGCTGCCAGAGTGCGAAGGCGAACAGCACATAGGCGCCGAAGCGGTGGTTGAACTGCACCAGCGCGACATTGTCGACGAAGTTTTCCCAGAAGGGCTGCTGCGCGAAGAGCAGCGAGCCCGGCGGCACCACCGCCCCGTCCATCAGCGGCCAGGTATTGAAGGTGAAACCGGCTTTCGAGCCCGCCACCAGCCCGCCGAGCGCGATCTGGACGAAGGTGAGCAGCAGCAGGAGCCAGGCCATGGCGGCGCTTCCGGCCGTCTCGGGCCGGCGCAGCGGCGTCAGCCAGGTGGCGAAGGCGACGACCGAGGCGAAGAACAGGCCGGCGAAGGTCAGGTGCAGCGTCAGCTTTACCGGCGCGACGGCGACCATGCCGGGCTGGAGCCCCGAGGCCACCATGATCCAGCCGATCGCGCCCTGCAGGCCGAGCAGCAGCCCCATGCCGAACAGGATTGCGATCTGACGCCCCGGCAGGAGGCGGCGCAGCGCCACGACGAGGAAGCCGGCGAGGAAGACGAGCCCGATGAAGCGGCCGAGCTGGCGATGGCCCCATTCCCACCAGTAGATGAACTGGAATTCGCCGAGGCTCATGCCGTTGTTGAGGATCTGGTATTGCGGGCTCGCCTGGTATTTGGCGAACTCCTCGGCCCAGGCCTGCGTGGAAAGCGGCGGCAGCGCACCGGTGATCGGCTTCCATTCGGTGATCGAGAGGCCGGAACCGGTCAGCCGGGTCGCGCCACCGACGACGACCATCAGGAAGACGAGCCCCGCCACCACCCAGAGCCAGCGGCGGATGCCGGCATGGTTCGCAGCCAGGGCCGACATGGCGGTCTGTTTCACGGCGAGGGTCACGGAACGGCCTTAGGGTGCGGGATCGAGGATGGAGCGCTTCACAAGCACGGTCGGCGGTGACATAGCGCGAGCGAAGCAAATTCTGGTCGCAAAAGGGGTGCCCACTTTTGCGGAACATGCTTTAGACCCGTCGCGAAAAGGCGACAATGCCCGCATTGCCGCAGGAGCGGCCAACCCGAAACGCCGAACCCCGGCGACAGAGAGCCCGATGAGACAACGCACGCGCAAGCTGGTCGGAACCGTGGTGATCCTGGTCTTCGTCTGCGTCTACGCGCTCGTCGCGATGGCGCTGGCGCAGGGGCGGATCACCGAGGCGCCGAAGCTGGTGCAGACMWTCGCCTATATCGCGCTCGGCCTCGCCTGGGTGCTGCCGCTGCTGCCGCTGATCAAATGGATGGAGCGTAGGGACGAGGTTTAAGCGCGACCGGGCTGTTACCCGATAGCGAGCCGCCGCCCCCGATTCCGCAGCCAGAACGGCAATCCCGAGAGCAACGCCCGCAGCGCCGCCTCGTTCTGGTGCAGCCCGTTGAGCGAGACGCGCGGCAGGGCGTGGAGATGGTTCACATGTTCCGGGACGAGATCACCGGGCCGTGTCGTAACAGCGCTGGCGAAACCGGCCTCCTTCGCCAAGCCGAACTCCCGTAGCCCGGCCGAACCGGGATCACCRACGGGATAGGCGAAATGGCGSATGGGCAGGCCGAACTCCGCTTCGAGCCGTGCCTTGCTCGCGACGATCTCGCGGCGCGCCGTCTCCGCATCGTGCTTCGCCAGCATCGGATGCGTCAGCGTATGAGCGCCAATCGTGACGCCCGGCGCGCCCGAGAGCGCCCGCAGCGTTTCCCAGGGCAGGCATTCGCGCTCGAGTAGCGCGGCGGCATCGATGCCGGCCTGCCCGGCCAGATCGGAAATCGCTGACAGCAGAATCGCTTCCGGCCCCTTGCGCAGACGCCAGTAGAGCTTGGCGAAGGCCCGGTTCTTTTCCGCATCGGTTTCCGTGCGGGCGGTGAAGCGCCCGTGCGGCAGCATGAGATCGAGGCGCGGCAGGGCGCGGATCGCCTCCTCCAGCTCCAGCCACCAGAGCCGCGCCGTGCGGTCGGCGAAGCCCGGCGTGACGAAGAGCGTCCAGGGCGCGCCGTGCCTGGCGAGCACCGGCCAGGCATGCTCGACATTGTCGCGATAGCCGTCGTCGAAGGTCAGCCCCACGAAGAAGCGGCCCTGCTTCGGGCTCTGGAGCCGGGCGACGGCCTCGTCGAGCGAGACGAGCTCGTAGCCCTCGGCGCGAACCAGGCCGAGCGTGGCGTCGAGGAATTCGGGCGTGATCTCCAGCAAGGCGTTGGGCGTAAAGCCGCGCGGCACAGCCGGGCGGACATGGTGGAGCGTCAGGATCACGCCCCTGCCCTGAGCAAAGCCCCTGCCCCAGCGGTCGGCGCCGACCGCCACCATCATCCTGAATGCGGCCGCGATGGCCCTGTGACGCCCGTTCATCGCCTGTCCATGCAACCGCCCGCTAACGCTATCGCGCGATCGCGCCGCGAAGAAACCGATCTTGACCGATCCGTTCACAATGCCGGGTTAAGGAGGCAATCGTCCTGTCCTGCTCGCGAGGCACGGAGCGTGTCTGTTCCTGTCCACTCCCCGGAAGCCCGCCCCTGGGCATCGATCACGATCGCGACCGATCTCGCCGGGATCGCGGCCGAATGGCGCGCCTTCGAGGCGCGGGCGCTGGTCACGCCCTATCAGGCTTATGGCTGGGTCCGGCCCTTCGTCGAAACGGTCGGCGCGGCGCATGGCATGGACTGCCGCTTCGCCCTGCTGCGAGACGCGACGGGGGCGCTCTGCGCGCTGCTGCCCCTTGTCCTGACYCGGCGCAGCGGCATCCGCTTCGCCGAGTTCATCGGCGGCAAGCACGCCAACTACCATATGGGCCTCTATGATCCGGCTTTCGCCGCGGGGCTGGATAGCGGAACGGCAAGGCTCATGCTTGTCGAGGTCGCTCGGGCCATCGGCGGCCTCGATGCCCTGATCTTCGTGAACCAGCCGCCACGGTGGCAAGGCATCGCCAACCCGGCTGCGCTGCTCGCGGCCGCGCCGAGCCCGAGCCGAGCCTACAAGCTCGCACTGATCACCGGCGACGGCGAGGCCACGCTGAGGCGCTCGATGAGCAGCCACGCCCGCAAGAAGCTCAAGAACAAGCGCAGCCGCTTCGCCGACTTCGGGCCCAGCACAATGACGC